>CAZUHG010000017.1:0-25124 GCA_964620515.1 uncultured Candidatus Bathyarchaeia archaeon | reverse complement strand
CCCCCAAAAAAATAAACGTTAAAGATGCAATTGGAAGTGCATGAACACGCGCAACCGCATTAAACTCTCAAGTTTCGTTTTGATCGTTGTTCTTGTTATTGGCGCTTATTTTATTGCAAATAGACTACTGCCTGCGTCTAATCTAATAGATGGTGATTGGGCAGGAATCAGCTTGCATTCCCTCTCCGCGAATGAAGCGCAGGTCGTTAATGCAAGTGGCGCGCGCTGGATACGCATAGATGTTTTTCCTGAATTTGAAACGGCGATTAAAAACGCGAAGGCGTACGATTTGAAGGTTCTCGCTATATTGGACAGCTGGATGTTTACCAATTCAACTATGTTCACGCTTGAAGAATGGCGCGGCAACGTCACGCACTACGTTTCTCAATACGCGGAATACGTGGATGCATGGGAGATTTATAACGAACCTGCAAACCCGAACTACACGCTGTCAAGTGAGAAATATAACTCAAAGGAAAACATGAGCCAAATCGTCGAATTCTATTTTTCAATGGTGGAGATAGCTTCACCGATAATCCGCGAGTATGATCCATCTGCGAAAATCGTTCTGTTTGGAGGTTTAAACTTGTGGTCAGGAGGCGAGTATAATCTCGCTCTTGATAAGGAGTTTGCGCAAGAATTGGCGGTGTTGAACATTGAGCAGTACGGCGACGCCGTTTCTATTCACGCATATCCATGGTCAGCGAAAATCGAGCCAACGGTTTGGCAACGATACGATGAAGCCCTTGATTACTACCGCGACCTTTTCACCCTTGAGTTTTGGGTTACAGAAACAGGGCATTATGTAGATGTGGAGGGGGAAGAAGGACAGGCGCGGTACATGCACGATGCCCTCGCTTATTTCAAAGGGAAAGTTGCAAGGTTTTTCTGGTATTCACTTGTGGATAACGCTTGGGAAGACCAGTGTTTCGGATTAATCGATGAAGGGACACCGCGACTTGCCTATTACGAGTTAAAAAACAAGTTAAAATGAAAGCGTTAGGAAAAAGAGAAGCACGTTAAACTACATACGGGACGATTTTATCCTGCGGCTCGATTGCGTTGTCTCTGCCGTGTTTCAGTAGCCACTCAGAAAGCTTCTTGCAACTGTTGGGATTGCAGGAGAAGCTCTTTTTTTCGGGGTGCCACAACAGGCAGGTGGAGCAGGGAATATCCGCGTCGCTTTCCATTTTTCATCGTGGATAGGTCAAGCTCTAAAATTGATTTATCACTTATGAACTCACGCTAATAGTTGCACATAATGATTCTAGATTCACCCACACTACACTTGGGTGCACGTTACGTTTGCTCTAATGAATATGCCACGCAGGTCGCGGCAGTGCACCGAAACCAACACTGGGTCATCTGGATTCGTGGTTTCCGCCGTGAACGACATGGCGCACGTGCCGTTTCCATAGTCAACTATGCTTGGCGCCGCAACCTGAACCCATTCCTCGGGTGAAAGTGACCCGTCTTGTTCGTAGTAAACCGTGAAGTTCTGCGCCAGAGCAGGCTCGCCTTCGTTAAGAATATTGCAAGTCACAGTAACCTGCTTCAGCGTCTCATTTAACATCGTATATTCCCCGCTTACCTCAATTTCTGAAGTCACGTTTACCACATGCTCCAAATAGTAGGTTGCCGAAGTCCCAGAAGAATTCAAGACGAAAGCGGCGTAGGCGCTTGAAATTCCTTTCCCGCTGGAGCCCCACTCTACCCAGACGCCATCGTGATAAGGTGCCGTGTTTAAGGTCGTGAACTCCATTTTGAGAATTGCATTAAACGAGTGATTGTCAACCACGGCTTTGAGGTGATTCAAGTTTGCAACCAAAATGCCTGGGGGTCCACCGTTCGAGATGTTGGACAGCGCGCTCATGATTGTGTGCATTACACCCAGCTTGTATGCTGAGAAAGCGGGATCTACTTCCGCCTCATACACTGCAACATCCCTTTCAGTTTCGGCAACATAAAGGGCTGTGGAAAGCAGCAGCATGGTTACTATCAAAGCGACAATAATGAGCACTTGACCAGAATTGCCACGGCTTGATCTGCGAGTTTTCATGTTAATCCACCAGCGCGAGTTGTAGCCTAATTATGTAGATCGCGTAGTTGCTGCTTACGCCTGCACAAACATAGTCCACCGCCACAATTCTGTCGCTGACGGCGCTCCCACTGCATATCGGAATGTCATTAATGCACGTCAGGTTTTCATCGAAAACTGTGAGATTAAACCACGCCATTGGAGAGAGCGAAGATTGAATGGAACTCTTTAGTTGCATCCAGCTTTGGTTACTTATCAAACTAGCCAAATACCCGTTGCCGTCTAGGCTCAGGAGAACGTTATGCGCCGTCGAAGCAAGAATCTCAGTCGAGTCGGCTGAATTGTTTTGTGCGGCTGGAATCAAAGTGAGCGATGAAAGCAGCAACATTGAGGCGAAGAATGCTTCAATCGTGCGTACTTGTCCCCTCTTGTCCTTCAGAAGTCTCAATTGATCACGTCTCCAAAGCTCAAAGTCAGTTTGTAGAGTGTTTCTTTGACGGTTACGATGTAAGTGAACACGTTTTCTTCCGAGTTTTCAAAATTCGACCCAAAATCTAAGGGAATGTCAGGATACGCATTCCATTCTACAAAAGAAGTAGTGCCGTTGATGCCGGAAATAACTAGGACTGTAGGGCTTTTGTCCACGAACGCAGGTATGACGTAAGTGATGTTTGTAATTGATGTTAGGTTTGACTGGTAAGCGTAAGAAAAGGCATACCCCTGCTCAATGGCTATGTCAGGAAAATTCGGGTTCAAATTTAATGTGTAATTCAGCGGGCTCAGTCCTAGAAAGGTATGGTTGGGTGAAGGTTCTTGGGACAGATGCGCAAAAGGATAGGCTTCGTAGGCGGTTATTCTATCGTCAAATGAGGCGCGAGCGAACACGATAAGGAGTGCAGGTCCATTAGAGGAGTTCGGAATTTGAACACTTATGTAGCCAATGCCCGCACTTGACGTTGTATTAGAGATCTCGCTCAAAAAATTTCTTGCGACAACGTAACAGTGCAGGTTCGCGATAGTTGATCCTGAAGCTTGACTGACTGAAATCTTGAATGTGTAAGCTGTTTCGTCTCCTATGGTGGTGTTGGCGGAAAGCATAACGGTTATTGACAGCATCTGAGAGATTGATACGCCCAAGGCGATGTCATTCAGTTTTGCTGCATTGGCTACCTGAATGTAGGAGAGAGCGTAACTATTTTGGCTGTTCAACCTGCTGATTTTGTCAATGTCAAGCGCATACACGTATGAAGACTCGCTATCCGATAAACCGAAGGTGGAGGGAACAGTGTTGCTTGCGCCCCAATCTACAGGCGTTCCATAACTTGTCACTACATGCTCAGCTATTGTTCTTAGATAGTCATCCTTGTTCAGGTCCTGCATGCTGTTTATCTTGGTCTGCATGGTTCCAGCTAAAGAAGCGGTTGCCAGTAATGCAACGGAGACTAACAGTGTGCACGCAAAAAAAGTGTCGATGGAAACGGTAGGCATTCGCTTTCCTCCAATCAAGCTACCGGTGCTATGCCGAACATGCCTAAAAGGAGCTGCTGGGACACAACCAACGACAGATACGCCGTTGTAGCCAACAGTGCTGAATACTGGAAGCCTGCGCCAAAGTTGCCTTCACTTATCTTTCCGATGAAGAAACCTGATATCCAACATTGGAGAATTATGCCCACCGAAAACATGCGCATCTGCTCCTGCATTGCCGTGAAAGCGACTGGGTAAAGGCTTTGACTGACTACATCTGCCATCAGGTACGTAGTTAATGATACGATTGTAGTTGTCACTGCAATCAATACGCTCCAGATGAAAGCGAGAAGAATGTAAGGTTTCAACAGGGCACGCTTGTTGATTTGAAACTCGCGTTCTTTCTCGCTGTACTCGGAAAGTATTTCCAGCGACTGAGCTGAATTTCCGCCGATTTCGATTGTTTCAACCATCATGGCGAAGTTTACAGTAACAAACCAGCTTCTTATCTCCTGACGCAGATTGTTGAATGTTTTCCTTAAAGGAACACCCCACTCTATTTGGCTACGCATCAGTTCCAGAAACGTTGAGAATGAACCGTGATCCTTGCGTTTTGTAGCCTGTATTATGCTTTTCTCAGGAGAAAGACCTATTTTTTGTGACTCAGTAACGTCCCTGATGAAGCGCGGAATCGAATCTTCAGCGTTGTAGTTTTTTCTTGCAATTCTCCAGTATTGAATAGCAGGCAGCAAAGAGGCAACTACTAAACCGACCGTGACAATTTCCGGCAAACCCGCTGGTTTTATAGCCTCGGACAGCGATGGCACCAAAACAAAAGCTACTAATGCTGCTCCAACTGCCACAAGGATAATTGCTGCCTTCTTATACAGGTCCTTTAAATTTTCAAAAGCGCTTCGCTGCATGTTGTGCGCAACCAATATGAAAATTAATGACAGCAGGGGCAGGAGAAGGAACGCTGTGAGGTAAGCCATAATTGGCGAAACAGTCAATGAAGTATCAGCCATTAATTCTAACGTGTTTGTTGATGAGAAAACAACAAATAGAATATAGGTGCACAGCACAACAATCAACATCACAGTGTAAGCTTCAACTAAAGTTGCTATTTTCTCAACAGAACGGGTCATCGCGCTATGTCTAAGCTCGAAAATTGCTTTCAGTTCGCTTTTCATGTAATCCACTGTTTTTCCTCCGCTTCGCACGGACGAAACGAAGCCTCCTAAGAAGTTTCTGTAAAGTTTCGAGTTTGTCTTTTCGGATTGTTGATACATGACAGCCAACAAGTCTTTTCCTAACACCTCCACTTGTCGCACTACCTCATCAGCCTCTTTTCTAAAAGTAGATAGGAAGGACAGTTTTCGCATTTTCTTCCAGCTGTCGTAAGGTGACACTCCACTTGCCGCCATCAGAGTGAATATCATCACCACGAAAGGCAACTCACGTTCGATCTTTTCTTTCTCTTCGCTAGTAGCTTTTGTTAATAGACGGAAAATTTTGCCAACAAAACCGCCGGGAGGTTTCATTTATCACTGCTCCGTTCCAAGCTCTTTATCTTTCAATTCTGACTCGTTAATTGAGCTGCTCAGCGCTTTGTGTACGCTTCTGAAGTCACGGAGGTTCTTTTCAACCATCTTCAGCAGAATTTGTTTTCGCCGCTCAAGCTCTTGAAGAACCACGCTGAGGGGAACATCAAGGTCTTTAGCTATTTTATTCAGTAAGTAACTGTGGTCAAAGTTTTGTTGAAAAGCATCAACCGACGGGTTCCATAAGAACACATCATGAATTGTCTCACTGGTATCTATTTCTGAAACTCTTACGAATTTTCGATTTGAAACCTTCCTGTCCGTGGTTACAAATGTTGGTATCTTCACTTGTTTGACAACTATTACGCAATTCATTAACGGGAGTATTCCGTGGGGAATGTTCATGGGGGGCTGAGTCAGACGCGTAATTCCTGCTTCAACATCTTCGGCATGCATTGTACAGAGTCCGCCGTGTCCAGTGGCTAAGGCTTGGAAGAGAACGTAAGCTTCTTCGCCTCTAACCTCTCCTACAAGAATCAAAGCGGGACGGTGTCGCACAGCTGATTTGATTAGGTCATAAAGAGAAACTTCTCCTTCGCTGTCGCCTCCGAAGCCTGGTCGGGCAATTGTTGATACCCAGTTTTCTTGCGGAAGATTGATTTCAGCAACCTCTTCAACTGAAAGAATTTTGAAGTCAGGTTTCACAAGGCACGCAATAGCATTCAACGCCGTTGTCTTTCCAGCACCTGTCGGACCAACTATCATCACGGACATTTTGTGTTCCATCAGCATCCACAGGTAAGCGCCGATTGACTCGTCAATGGTTTCGTTCAGTATCAAGTCTACGATAGTGATGGGGTCTTCTCTGAACTTCCTAATCGTGAAGCTTGTTCCCGCTGGGGTGGTTTCTTTTCCAAACGACACGGCAAGCCTGTGTTTTCCCGGCAGAGTTAAATCTACAATGGGATGCGCTATGCTGACGTGCTTGCCTTGCCTGTGCACTATCCTTGTTATGAAATCGTCTAATTCTTCCTCGTCACTGAAAACGATGTTTGTTCGCATGTTCTCATATTGTCTATGCCACAGATAGACGGGTTTATTGGTCCCTAAGCAACTAATGTCTTCAATGAAGGGATCACGCATCAGAGGATCAATTCTTCCGTACCCAACCAAATCTCTTTCGACATAGTAGAGAATTTTTCTTAAACCGATTTGATCAATTTCTTTAAAAGCCGCTGGATGATCGTCAATTATGCCAGGCAATTGTCTACCAAATGAGTCTACGAGCGGCTCGTCTGATCTGGGGGCTTTCAACTCGTATTCTAGGATGTTCTTCAGCCGCTTATACGAGTCTCTTTCCTCTTTTGTCATCGTAAGTTCATCGACGACGTAGAAGTAACTGCCTTCCGATTCGTCCTGAAATATCCAAGCGTATGAAAAAGGGGGTTTAAGCGGATAACTTTCAATCTGCACATAGCCTTCAGGCACACGGCAACCCTGAATGCCTAGATACCCAACTAAATCCTCTTCGGAAAACTTGTTTTTTTCTTCAACTTCATCACTTTTTTTCTTTCCAAACGGCATTTCAATTACCTCCAAAAAGAGTTAGATGAACACCTGAACTGTTCGAGTAACAGTCAAGGCTAGCTACGCCTGAACCGCTGATGTACCAACCTGACGCCGAAACTTCTGAGGGTATGTATGCACAGTGTTCGCTTGAGTGGACGGTTGTTCCAAAGCCGGCTTCAACCCAAGCTCTAGACGAGTCATTTGCGATTTGAATCCAGTATCGTTTGTCTCCGATCAACGAAGGAACATTCAAATGTACAGTTGAGGTCAAGTTATCTGTTGTCGCGTGCGTGACGAGTTCCAAACTTTTTGTCGAAACATATTCTGCCACGTTTAATAGCTGCTGTTTTGCGGCTTCATTTCTAACATTAAGTGTTGAAAGACTGCACGCGCCGATAATGAGCGTACCTACGATAATCGATGCAAATAAAGCGTAAATGTAGCTGGGGATTATCGACGGCAAGTTTTACCTCACACACCTCTGGATTGTAACGTTGCAGAGAACAATTTCAACGTTGATGATGGCACCACTTGCGGTGCTTGAAACTGGAATGGAAACTTGCCCACTGGCTCCGTCTAGAATTGCGGTTATCAGCAAAGTTTCTGGTTCGTACGAAAGGGTGTAGGTTGTGGTTATTATCTGCGTGGCAACACAGGACATTTTTAATGGAAGCTTTCCGGACAGGGCAATTGCTTCTGATGAGTTCAGGTTGACGACGTAAATGCGTACATTGTTGACCGCTTTGTCACTTTCTATGCCGGCAGCTGTATACGACACAGTTGGGCGATAGCGTAACAGGATTTCAGCATGCTGAGCGCCACTTCTAATTGACAGTTGAGTTATGACTGAGCCGCTTTGGTTAGTTATTTTGCGGCTGTCGCCTTTCAAGAAAAGCCCAGTATCGGGTGATTCTGAGTATGGAAGTTCATAAACGACCTGTCCGATAGTATCATTGAAAATAGTAGCGGTGATGTCTCTGTTGTCGGTGACGTTTAGAATTAAGGAATTGGTGGAGGGTTGCACGTTTACTTCTCCGCCTGAATCGCCGAATTCAAACGTGCGTGCTGAACCCGGCTGCCATAGAACTTGGAGTAAAGTTTCGTCGAAAGACAGCATATCCTGTCTAGCAGTTGCAATCTTGAGCGATGTACTTCGGGTGTTTACCTTTTCAACTGCAAAATAATATGTTATGGAAACCAAACCTAACATGGATACAAGAAGTATCAGAAAAGTGACTGGGATGGCAAATGCTCTTCTTGATCGCCAAATTTTTGCCATTCGATAATCGGTTAGAGCAGCCATTGTTTTGCCTCCGCAGTAAACATTTCGCTGAAAGAATGTTGGAAAAAATGAATTAAGTTGTTTGTGTGTCTTAGCAATGTACATATTGCACTGGGAAACCACGCACAGGTTTTTTTTAGGTGAATTAACATGCTGCGTCTCCTTTTCTAAGCGGTGTCCTCTTCAAAATGCAAAGTTTTTCTAAAAAAGAAAAAGAAAGTGGTGGGGGATAGCTTACTAAGTTCGTGTCTCTTATGCGACAACTGCTTCTACGTTTGCCTCTTTATAGTGCATTGCTTGTGACGTGAACAGAGTCAACGAAACTGTTAAGCCGATGTCGTTCATTGATATGCTGTCTGGGCTGTCAATGTAGATTATTGCGGTGTATCCAGACTTCAATGTAAGGTCGGTTGTTGCTGCAACGAGAGTGAAGTTGGCTGAACCAATTGTTATGTCACCAGCTGCTAATGAGTCAACATACTCCAAGTCATCGGAAATTGTAGCGGTTGTGATGTTGTAGAACACATCAGTTGTCCACTCAGATGCTTGTCCTCTGCAGGTGATTTTGTCGAGAACTACGTCTCTTCCGCCAGTGTTGATTACCATTATGGCTGCCTGACCAGCAGAACCTGAGGTGTCGTACCATACGTGCTGCTTCGTGAGGTGCAGGCTTTCTTCCTGACTTCTTGTGCTGACGACGTTAATGGCGAGGTATGTAACTACTCCAGCTAAAAGCACTGAAACTACTAGAATTATCAGCGTTGTCACAACTGTACTCAGAGCCAAACGATTCTTCAGTATATTTTTCATTTTATATCTCCTGAAAACAGGAGAGCAAAATTTGGATAATTGCATTTGTGTGTAGAACAAAGCTACACATAATTTATTAGAGAAAAATATAAAAAAATTGAATGCAGGTTTTTAAGGTACCACTGCTTCAACGTTGGCTTCTCGGTTGTGAACAGCGTTGGAAGTGAACATTGCCAAGCTTACTGTTAAGCCGATGTCGTTCATTGATATGCTGTCTGGGCTGTTAATGTAGATTATTGCGGTGTATCCTGATTTCAATGTGATGTCGGTCGCTGCTGCAACGAGAGTGTAGTTAGTTGAACCAAGTGTTATGTCGCCACCTGTGAATGCTGCAGCATATTCCAGGTCAACAGGGATTGAGTCGGTTGTAATGTTGTAATACACGTCTGCCCAGTCTGATTCTTGTCCTCTGCAGGTGATTTTGTCGAGAACTACGTCTCTTCCGCCAGTGTTGATTACCATTATGGCTGCCTGACCAGCAGTAAGACTGGTGTCGTACCATACGTGCTGCTTCGTGAGGTGCAGGGCTTCTTCCTGACTTCGTGTGCTGACCACGTTGGTGGCGTAGTATACTACTACGGTTGCTAACAGTACTGATACTACTAGAATTATGAGTGTGGTTACGACTGTGCTTAAAGCTGTGCGGTTCCTTAGCAGTTTTAACATTATTTCATTTTCACCTTTTATTGTATTAGCAAATTGCAGCTTGTTATAAATATCTTTTGTCACACGATTCAAGATTCCATTTCCAGCTTACCTCTTAAAAACACCACTCAAGTTCACACATCTGAATCCACACTCAATTCCAACTCAGAACATTCTGAGTTTTAGATTGGCAATCTCTGCTGCTCGCCGCGAAGCCGCGCCTTGGAGACAAACCAACAGCTTTGAGGCATAACCCGCTACGTTTTAGCCTTTAAATAAGCGAGGGAATATAAACTTGAAAGTACCAAAAATTCCAAAATTCAAAAACACAGAGGAGAAAGCGCAAAATGCACCTAGAACAGATGAAAAAGGAAATAGAATCACTCGTCATAGAGAAAGGATTCTACAACAAACCGGAAGATATCCCCAAAAAACTCCTTTTCGCTTTCGTAGAATTAGGCGAAGCAAGCGACGCCTGGAAAAAAGGCGAAACAGAAGAGAAAATAGCAGAAGAACTCATCGACGTCATATTCTACATCTTGGACGCAAGCCGCTTGGCATGCCCCACAGTGAATATGGATGACATGTTTAAGAAGAAACTTGAAAAGAACCACAGCAGACCGCATCAGTATGGCGAAGGGCACCGAAAAAAGTAACGGCGCTTCGCTTTTATGCACGCTCACGCCCATATAGCTTGTTGGAAAGCAAAATGAGTTTCAACTACCCAATTGCCATACGCTTCCGATGCGTGAAGTGCGGAACATGTTGCGGCGACACAAAAGAAAAAACCAGACACATACTTCTTTTGAGGGCAGAGGCTGAACAGATCGCCACAGCAACTTTGCAGTCAACTTCAGAGTTCACAGTAGAAATTAGGGATAAAGCGCCTTACAGTTACGAAATGAAAAAAACTGAAGATGGAAAATGCGTCTTTTTAGAAAACAATTGCTGCACCATTTACACTGTGAGACCTTTGATATGCAGGTTTTATCCGTTTGAACTTAAAATGGCTCAGGACCAAAAGTACACGTTTCTTTATACGCCTGAATGCTCAGGCATAAACAAGGGCCCGATGTTGGATGAAAACTATTTTAGGAAATTGTTTAGATTGGCGCGCGCAAAATATAGGCAGACTGGCGCTTCAAAAAGAGAAAAGTGATTTAGTAGTGTGCAACTGGAAAGCTGGATTGGCTATGGTCTCGGCGGCTATTTTTAGGCATGCTGGAGATTATAGGTCGTTTTTGATTGTACTTGTATCCGCACTCGCATTCGAAACCAGAGATCTTGCCGCCTCTGCGTGAAATGGGGCGCCATTTGTGCGCGGCGCATTTGGTGGTTTTTTTGTGGATTTTCCATAGTGTTTTTGCGTCGTCACGGGTGATGGATACATTGCGTTTAGCTGATGTTACATACCATAATAGGTAGCCTGCGAAGGAAACCCAGATTGCGGATATTATTATTGTTAACATGTTTTTTCACTTTGTGTATTTTTGTTTTACAGCTATACAATATGTCTATAGTAGGACATATTGTTAGGTTAGTATATGATATCTTACGATATAAACTTTGTTGTTAATTCCGAATACAAACAACCGATCAACCAACACTACAGCTGCTGCAACACATCAGCTTCTTCCAAAATATAACCGCAATAATGACACTTCAACCACAAAGGCTCCTCACTCTGAACATAAAACTTGGCACCCACAGGCTCATTGCTGTTACTTATACACGCAGGATTCACACACTTTACAATGCCTTCAATAACCTTCGGCAATTTAACCTCCAACTTCTCCACAACAGTATAATCACGAACAATGTTGATAGAAGCATGAGGCGCTACCAACGCGATTCTGTTAACTTCCTGCGAATTAAGCGCGCGCCCTTCAATTTTCACGATATCCTTCACCTTAAAACGTTTGCTCGGAACGTTCACGGCGATAGTTATAATCCTCTTTTCGCGCCCTGTTATTCCCAAGATCTTAATAACGTCTAAGGCATATCCACCGCTTATATGATCAATAACAGTGCCATCCTTAATTTTTGACACATGCATTTTCTTGTCACTCATTCCAAACTCTCCAGTAAAAGCCTATGCATAGGTAATAAATAAAAATTTTACAAAAGTTTGATTATTGACCGAGAAAAATTTGGTGCACAGATGCTTCTCCGCACCTATTCTACCTGTTTTTCTAACCGGTTCCTACGACGTTTATATCGAAACCAAACTCGGTTATTCCTGTAATATTTTCGCTAACGCTTAAAGTTAACTTCACTTGGAGACCTTCGTTTGCCGTGATTGGTTGACCATCGTAGTCCCAAGATGTAGTTAGGTAATTGTAAGCGGCTGACGGGTTCCAATTCGATGTATACTCGCTCAAAGTTACAGTGGAAGTTCCATTATTATGGAAGTACACCGCAACATCGTTTTGGGCACCTGGTTCTAATATACCCCAATCAATGGCAGTCACGCTCTCCGTTAAGGTTTCATCCCAATAAACGTCAATGCCGACGGTTTTTAAACTTCCAGCGTTGGAGATGGGCTTGGTTTCTGGAGGTTTGGGTTCAACTTGTTTGATATCAGGGGCTTCGTCCGTGCTGCTTGGCTGATAATTCGATGTAAGCGGGACCAGCATTGCCCCCGAAAGGATTATGCATAAAAGCACCACGGCAAACATTGCAACAATAAGTCGCACCAGTCTGCCTCGTTTCGCAGAGAAAACAGCTAGTTTCGCGAAGAAGTCAGATAGTTTTGTGACAAATCCATGCAGTACATTTTTCAACCTTTCCAGCGCGAACTTCACCTTTCAACCTCTCTACGATTTCCCTCTAGCTAGCCTTAAGGTATATCGGAATCGTTTTTAAATCTTTTTGAGAGAAAATTTTTAGCGATTTAGCAAAGTTTGACAACTACTTGCGGAGCCTTTTGAAGTTTATACAGGCAAATTAATTGAAGTCTCAAGTTCACAGCAGGTTTATCAGCATATTTGTCGCAGTAGCTGATGAGTTTCTGCTTTTCAGTAACAGATTTAGCGTAAAAAGTAAGGTAAAGACGTTTGCAGTTACGCAGTTGGAAAAAGCGGAGCGGTTGAAATTCAGTGTTTAGTGGCATCTAAAATTATGTAGAGGACATTGTTTCCGCGCAATAGAACGTTGCCGTAGTTTGTGAGCAGTTGCTCTTCTTTGCATTCAGTTGCTCCTTCCAGAAGTATGTTCATATGTCCATCACATTTAATCATCTTTCCCTTATATTCGCAGCCATTTTTGAGAACAACTTCGATGTTCCCGTACAACTGTTTAATGAGTACATTCAGCGGTTTTTTGCTCGGTTCCATTATAACCCCGTGTTCCATCAATCAATATAGCATATGCAAAACCCATCATATATAAAAGTTTTATGAAAGAAGAACAGAAAACATGTCGAAATTTGTTGTAGTGATGTGGTATCTGGTGCGCAGAAACTCTGCCCGCTTTAAAGTATATTGGGTCTTAGAAGCGTTCTTTCAGAATTGGAGACAGCATCTTAAGCTCTTGGACGTAAGGCGAGTTAATCTCTCGCTTTTGTTATAATCGTTTTTCTGCGTTTCAGCAGCAAATAGACTGCCGCGGCTACTATCGTTATTGTCACTGCTACGGCTACAACCAAAACTGTTGGGAAAGGCGCTATGACGAAGCAAACTGTTCCAGAGGCGCCCATGTTTCCCACAAGGTCTGCGGCGTAAATTATTAGAGTATGCATGCCCTCGGGAAGCACAGCCAAAGTGACGTTTCCTGTGATGGTCTCGTTATCTTGTCCGTCAAGGCTATAACCCATCCACGAAACTGGCTCATCCACCGTAAAAATTGATTTAATGTCAGTTTCACCATAAGTCATGTTCGTTGGAAACAGAATTACAATGTTTGGAGGAATAGTGTCCACAGAAAAGTAAACACTGTCAGAGGAAACCATGTTTCCAAAAGTGTCATTAACAGAGACCTTTATGCTGTGTGCGCCCTCAGATAATTCAGATAACATCGTGTCGCCAGAAACTGTCACGTTTGCTTTGTTATCCAAGCTGTAGCCAATCCAATTCGTTGGTCTGCTCACGTTAAGAACCAGTTGAATGTTATTAGAGGGATACGTTTTATTCTCTGGAGACAAAATACGCAGTTCTGGCGGAACAGTTCCATAGCCAATCGGCGCATACCGCTCATTTACAGCCAGCGAAGTCGATCCATCGAAACCTCCGATTGCATATACAACATCATCTACGACAGCGAGACCTAGGTACGCGCGAGTCGTCGGCATCGAAGCGCCAGAACTCCAAGTATTGCGCTCAAAATCATAAGCGCGAGTTGAGTCGCTGCTGTTGGTTTGGTCTAACCCGCCTATAACGTAAATTCTCTCAGGCGCCATGACGCCGCTGGTTACGCATGCAGCCGCATGGCTCACGGTAAAGGGGAGGTTAGTTTGGCTACTCCAGGTATCGTTTGTAGAATCATAAACCTGATTGTCGCTACTAGGAGTGAGACTAACGTATCCCACTTGAAATTGTCGCGCACCTCCAAGCACATATATTTTGCCATCGACTGCTGCAGATGCATAGCCGAAAGCAGGAACAGACATTGACGCATTTGTAGTCCAAGAATTTGTTGCTGGATCGTAAACTTCGTTTACGGCAAGTTCATGATAAAAGGGATTATCTCCCCAGTATTCTTTTCCGCCTATAAGGTAGATTTTGTTGTCAACAACACTTGCACATAGGTCAGCTCTGGGAGTGGGCATGGACGCCTTGGTTTGCCAAGTGTTCGTTGCTGGATCATAAACCTCGTTTACTCCAGTGAATCCTGAAACAGGTGTCTCGCCATCCCCTACAGTTCCCCCTATACAGTAGATTTTGTTTTGATAAACAGCAATAGCGAAACCGCTTCGGGCAGTAGGCATCGGCGCTTTGGTAACCCAAGTATTTGTGACTGGATTATACTCCTCATTGACCGCAAGTTGGATGTTATTGCTTAAGCCTCCAATCGCGTATATCTTTCCGTTTACAACCGCAACTCCAAGCCCACCTCTTGCACTGGGCATCGGCGCCTGAGTAGTCCATTCGTTTTCAACTGCGCCAACGGAAGGAAACTGGAAAGTAGACAGAAACAAGGAAACAGTTAGTACGCTTATTAGAGATTGGATCAACTTCTTACTCATCAATCAAGAGTCTCCAGTTTCTCTCAGTAGTAAAATACAGTTGACCTTTATATGATTAAAGGCTTTTCCTGCCAGATAATTTATGAAGCCGCCGCTTCACTTCAAGCGCTCAACCATCACAAACCAAAGCATAAAACCCTCAGAAGAGGCACATACACGGAATTTATACATAAAAGTGTAAAGAAAAACAAATAACACTAAAACCAGCAGTCAATATTGAACGCCAATGTACCAAACCGGTGTCGCAAACTTGCCACTTCACGGCGGCAAAGCACCAGCATGGCTAACCGGTCGCATGCGTAAGCTCGCCAAAGAAGTAGCCAGCATCATTATCGACGAGCAGGGCACAGACACTTTTATAGCGCGAATATCGGATCCCTACTGGTTTCAAGCGTTCGGTTGCGTTTTGGCTTATGATTGGCACAGTTCAGGCGTGACCACTGTCGTCACAGCCATTCTCAAGCAGGCGCTGTCACCTGAGGAACACGGCATAGCTGTTTGCGGCGGAAAAGGCAAAACCTCGCGGAAAACCCCTGCGGAAATCGCCAGTGTAGGCGAAAAATTTGGCTTCTCAGAAAAACGCATTCAAGCACTAACGTACACGAGCAAAATGACCGCGAAAGTTGACAACACGGCTATTCAAGCTGGCTACCAGCTTTACCATCACGCGTTCCTTCTAACTGAAGACAGGAAATGGGCTGTAATTCAACAGGGTATGAGTTCTGAAGACCGCACTGCACGGCGTTACCATTGGCTTTCAGACACCACTGCCAACTTCATCATAGAACCGCATAACGCCATAGTTGGCGACGTAAAACGGGAAAAAGCCTTGAACATGACCGCGAAAGCCAGCGAAGGCGCACGTAAAACATCGGTGGACATAGCTAAAGAACCCTCAGCGAAAGTCATGCGGCTGTTTGAGGCGACGAGACCGCTGCATCAGCAGTCGCTTCAAGAATGGCTTCCAGAAACACAGGCTAACCCTTGGCGCCAATCATTTGAGGGGCTGGATATGCCGAGAAACATAAACTGGGAAACAATGAAGCGGGTTTACGAGTTCCAACCGAGAAACTACGAGGAACTCCTAAGCGTGAAAGGCGTTGGGCCAGCTACGGTACGCGGCTTAGCGCTTGTGGCGGAGCTTATTTACGGCGAAAAACCAAGCTGGGCTGACCCCGTGAAGTTCAGCTTCGCTTACGGCGGCAAAGACGGCGTGCCGTTTCCTGTTGACCGCAGAGCCATGGACGAGTCAATTCAACTGCTCAGGCAGGCGGTGGAGGCGACAAAAATCGGTGACAGAGAAAAAACGCGGTCGCTGCAAAGGCTTAGGCGGTTCGTTCCTGCAAATTACAGCGCCTGACAGCTAACTTAAATTCTTAAGCAAGTTGCACATAAGGGCTTCTGGGGTAAGAGCTTGTCGCAGAGAAAAAATAGTCTGCAGCGGGCAGGTGCAATTAGCGGAGTAGTAACGCCTGTGCTTGCATTCACCTGTATCCTATCAGCCATAGCGGCTTACCCAGCGTTCAGCTGGACAAACAACGCCCTAAGCGACTTAGGCATCGTAGCAGGCGTCACTGGACCCGTTTTCAACTTTGGGCTGTATGGCAGCGGACTTTTAGCCTTTAGCTTCGCTGTGCTTGGCTTGTTCACCTATTTGGGCGGAAGTTGGGTTGGCAAGATCGGCGCTGTAAGTTTTGCTGCAACAAGCGTGGCGCTCACAGGCATCGGAGTATTCCCCGAAAACATTGCGCCATATCACTACTTGTTTTCGGTTGCGTTTTTTGTCCTCTTGCCAATTTCATTATTCGTCATCACAGGAGCCTTTGCGGTTAAACGCCAAACGAAAATGGCGCTGTTCACGTTGCTGATAGCGGTCGCCGCCGCAACGCCG
Organism: uncultured Candidatus Bathyarchaeia archaeon; assembly: GCA_964620515.1. Classification (GTDB taxonomy): domain Archaea; phylum Thermoproteota; class Bathyarchaeia; order Bathyarchaeales; family Bathycorpusculaceae; genus CAZUHG01. Next base: position 8,699 of record CAZUHG010000017.1, on the reverse strand, counting down.
TGGATATTGCTGTCTGCGTTTCAGTATGTTTCTGGCGTGGCTATCCCAGAGTTCGCGTCAGCGGTTGCTGGGTCAGTTTGGGTTGTGGTGCTTAGCTACAAAATGTTTAAGGCTACGTCACAGCCAAAAATGGCGTAGCGTTTTGTGAAAATCCTGTTCCGCGGCTCACTTCGAAGAGCTTCGAGAGGCAGCGTCCACGTAGATTTGGGCGCAGCAGTACGAAGAAAAGCTTAGCGTGTATCCTTGCGCTTCGGCGTATTTGACTGCTTCTTCGCTTGGAAAAGCTATAGCGTCTACTCCCGCCTTCAGCGCTAGAATGTCAGTTTCGGCGCGGTGTTTGCCTTTCGGGCGCACGCAACCTAAAGTTAAAGGTGTCCGCGGGAACATCACGCGTGCAGCGGCTACGACTCTGGCGATTTCTGCGGGTTGCGGCGGCTTCACGTTAGCCATAGCTGTTCCGTGTATGGGCATGAAGGCTATTACAACAACTGCGGAAGGCTTGACCGCGGCGATTAGTTTGAGTGCTTCGAGTTCGCCTTTCAATTTTCCATCGTGGAGCCCGACGATGACGTGGGGTACAAAGTTCAAGCCTGCCTGTTGCAAGGCGTTTAACGAGCCACTATAGTTGTTAACTGTCACATGCAAGTTACCGATTTTTTTTATGGTTTCGTTGGAGCCTACGATGTCTATTAACGCTGCGTCGATGCCTGCGTTCTTAAGCGCAACGGCAGTGTCCAAGCCGATTATACCTGTGTGAACGAAAACTGTTAAGCCTAGTTCGCGCTTGATTTTCTTGATTGCTGGAACAAAACCGCCGAGCGGAACGGAACCGTCTGCCATGCACCCGCCGCTCACGAGGCAGCCAAGGGTGCCTTGCTGCTTCAGGTTTTCAGCTATCGCAAAAAGTTTTTCAGGCGTTTCGGCTGGCTGCATGGTTTCTAGGACTTTGCCTCCGCAGTGTTTGCAGTTGAGGGCACAAGTGGTGCCTGTCACGGATACCGTGGGAAAGTATTCTTGCGAGGAAATGTAGTAACGTGTTTTGTAGTACGTGAAGCTTGGGGCGTAGAAGCGGGCTGTTTTAGGTTTTGCAATGAGCGCATCAGTATTTAGTAAGTCTAGAAGTTTTTTTGTGCTTGCGTGCCAAATTGCCTCTGCGGAGAGATGCATAGGTATGTCTCGTTGAAGAAATCTAGTGCAGTTTGCTTAATAGTTTTTGTTTTGTTTTAGGCGTTTTGCTTTTTCTGCGTTATCTGTACCAGATTTGCGCGCGTCGCCGAGAGCGGCTGGTGGGCACCATGGCTGTCTGTTAGTTTAGCAACATAGTTAGAATCCAACTTTTGTCGGTTGCATTACGAAACATTAAAAAGAAAAAGGGTTAGAGGCTGGTTTTTTTGCCTCTGATTTTTGGCATTGCAAAGTAAATTGAGAACGCCAGTATCATTGATCCTAAGCCCACAACGGTTCCAAGCGGAACTTCAGGTATAACTTGGTCAATCGGGTTCCACGTCTTAGTGACTGCGTTCGAAGTTACCGCTTGCCCTTGACCGTTTGTGAAGCTTGCTTGAATTGTGTCAGTTCCTAAGCTTGTGCCAATGTATATAAAGCGGGCAGTTCCAGTCGAGTCCGTTACTGCTTGACCCGTAACTCCAGCATGAGGTCCAGCAATTACTTCAAAGGTCACTGCTTGACCTACAATTGGTGCGCCTGTGTCATCTTGGACTACGGCGGTAACAGTGTGTGGAGAACCCACTAAGTTTGTTGCTTCTAGTGGAGATAACACGATGCTTCCACCACCGACGCCGCCTTCGGCCACGTTAATGTAAGCTTGAGGAATAGGAACAGCTTTTGCGCTTCCAGATGGATCAGTGTACGTTACTGACGGGTCTGGATATGTGGGGGGGTCATTTTGAACATCTAGATCTACCGGTAGATTGCTGCCTACGGTGTTGCATTTGGCCATGAAGGTCACGGTGAAAGTTTCTGAGGCGGTTAAAGGATCAGCGCCATCGCCTACAGCGGGGTTATCTCCGACATCTTCCCAGAAGATGTAGGTTGTGCCATCTGGATTTTCTGTAACGCTTGTAGGTGCTATGCTGAAAGTGCTTTCATCGATGATGTAGTCTTGTGTGATTTCATGTACGTCAACGTCTGTGGGTGCTGTGCTGATGATTACTGTTTCAAAGATTTCATCGAAGATGTCTTGCAGGTTATCAGCTGTTGGAGACGCATAATAGGTGCCTCCGGTTGCTGTTGCTATGTCCTGCAATTTTTGTTCAGGAGTACTTCCCGCAGCCATACTGAGACCTATAGTGTAGACTGTGTATCCTTTGCTGGCTGCGACAGAAGCTGGTCCGCCAGAACTGGCATAAGTATAGGTTCCATCTCCATCCGAGAGGAAAACAATCACTTCGACGGATGAACCAGCTCGAGTGTTAGCATCCAGTGCAGTTATTGCTCCGTTCAGGCCAGCGTTCAGACTAGTGCCTCCTGAGGAGTCGATGTTATCTATCTGGTTTTTAACTGCAATTTTGCCAGCAGCATCGGTGTATGTTAGAGGAAATACGAAGTTTACGTAACTGTCCCAGCTGACTACGCCAGCTTGGTGGTCGTCAAGCAACAGGTCAACGAAGGTTTTTGCAGCTGTTAATCTCAGGTCTGAAGGGTCGTTCCAGCCCATGCTTCCTGAGCTGTCTATCGCGAAAATTACGTCTATGGGAACATCTGTTTGGGTTTGTTCTCCTCCGAATCCAGTGGCTTCAATTGTTACTTCAAACCATTCAGGATTTAATCCAGATCCAGCAACGTAAACGTTGGTTGGATCAACTGTTTTTGTTACTGTTATTGTAGCTTCTTGTGCTTGTGCTGAAACTAATGTAAGTGCAACTATTAGAAAGCTAAGCAGCAATACACTTGTTAGTGCTTTTACTTTCATTTTTTCACCTCCCTCTCAAGTTCTAATTGAATTAATCGAATCCAAAGTGACAGCGGAAGAAACAGCATTTTCGTCATCTTGCCCTGCTGCTGGTTGAGCTTTGCTTAGTCCATTTAGAGACAGCGCTCGCAAACTTGAAAACAGCAGAGCTAACACTGTCTTGTTTTTGTTTGAAGCCTTCACTGCTTCTCCGCTCTCCTTGTCTCCAGTTGATGATAGGCACTAGTAGAAAATAAAAGCTTATGGAAATATAGTATAGAACAGTTCAATCAATTATTCATTACATTTGATTAAAGCAGCTCGCGGTTTTGGTAGCTGCGTTTTAAACAATTTTTCCCAAAGGTGCAAAGCGCACTAGTTTTTCCTGTTTTTGGTTTGTGTGCGAAATTATGTCGGCAGAGAATGGCGTCATGGTCTTTCGCTATGAAGAGAACCCTTTGAGCTTTGCTTAATATTTTTCGTTTCGCCGTACGCGTTTTGGCGTTTCTTCGTCATATTCCGAAAACGCTGGAAGCATTTTTAGTGCTTCATCCACACTTTTAACTGTGGTTTGCAGCTTCTCCAACCGTCTCGTAATGGTGAGGGTTTTGCAAATTGCCAAGCCTCTGCGTGTCAGAGCGTAACGCGTTTTCGTCTTGTAGGTTCTTTCTTCTACGAGACCGCTTTTCAATAAAAAGTCGAGCCGTTGGCGAAGGGCGATGCAGTCCATGTTGCAGGCGTAAGCGATGGCGTCAACCGTTAGGTGCTTATCAACTAACGCGGTGAGGATGTTTTCGTAGAGTTCGAGTTTGGATCTTCGCATGTTTGTACGCTCTGTTTCTTCATGGTGGCTTTTTGAATAAAGGGTTTGTGAATTCGGAATCTTAAACGGAAAACACATGCAAAAGTTAAAATCGACGATTATTAGCATAGAACGCTTCACCTTTCTGCTTTCGGAAATTCTGGCGTCTGCTGTGTGTGGCGCAAGAGTTAAATATATTACTTTGATATATATCAATTTGATATAATATTAATTGAGGCGCCAGCAAATAGCAAAAGACAACAATGCGAAATTTGTGCTGCTCGGCTTACTCAGCCATGAACCCCTGACAGGGTACGATATTAAAAAACTCATCTCTCTCCGCATGAGCTACTTCTGGGACTTAAGCTACGGGCAAATTTACCCAACATTAGAAACACTTGAGAAAGACGGGCTAATAACAAGAGAAGTTGTAATCGAAGAGCGCGGTCCGAACCGCAAAGTCTATTCGATCACGGAAGCTGGACTGGAAAAACTTAGGAAGTGGCTTGCTGAACCCGCACGAAAAGAGAGCGCTAAATACGAAATTCTTCTCAAACTCTACTTCGGCAACCAAACACCTCCAGACTCAAGCATCAAACACATCCAAGAATTCAAGGCAAGAAACGTGAAAAACCTTGAAATGATGACTCTGTTCGAAGAAAACCTGAAAGAAAGGCTAAACTGGAGCAATGACCACTTCTACATGCTGCTCACGGTTCTGTTAAGTAAAAGCACATTCAAAGCCAGCATCGAATGGGCTGACACGGCGATAAAAATGTTGGAAGATCGAGCCATGAGAAGATGAGAAAAGCAGTGGCGCCGGTTATGAAGATTTTTTGTGAAGTATGAGGTAGCAACAGCATAGAATTACTGCGATGTCAATTGCGATTAAGAGGAGCATAATCGTTTCTGGCGTCATGACAATACAAGAGTATGCTCCAACGCATGCGCCTACTAAGGGAATAATCACCCCTAGATAACTAAAAAGTCGTCTGCCTGTGAAGAGACCAATCCCTATAATGACGTAAAGCACTCCAAAAAGCGCGAGTGGCACCATCGCCGTTCCTGTAGCAAGGACAGCTAGAGCCAAATGAATGATGCCAGTGAGCATGAGAAGAGATGCAGCTAAAAATCTAATACCTTTAACAGTGTTCATTTCGGTTCGCCTACAAAATATCTACTAAGAATCTTTCAATATATAACATTTCGAGAGTAATCGCTAAAAATAGTCAGTTGTTGCAGAAAATCTATAGGGGGTAGGTCCGTATTGGCGTTTTCCGCAGCCATTAGCATGCAGGAAAGGTTCAGTCTATTTAAAAGGGAGGGGGTACCGCTCCAGAGCACTACAGTTGCTAAACTGGAAACACGCAAAGCTTGTTCTAAGCTACGGTTTTTATCCATATGCTTATTAGTTTCAAGTTGAAAGTAGCCCTCGATGACACATGTCGCTTGAAGGATTTGTAGAGTATAAACGGAGAGAATTCTGCAACGACGTGAAATGTCCCGTGCAGACTGCGCTTAACGAGCAAAAAGAAAAAACAGCCGAGTACGAGCGCATCAGGCAGAAATGCAGCACCGCTTGCGTGTTCACCACGTGGCAGTTTCACCACTGGCTCATGGAGAAAGGTTATTTAATTCTTAAACCAAAAGGTTCCGAGGAGAAATAAACAATGGAATGGGGAATGAAAAACAGGCTTTCACGCCTAATCCAAGCAGACGGCAAAGCACTCTTCCTACCTATAGACCACGGATACTTCCAAGGTCCAACGCATAAACTGGAGAAACCAGGCGAAACCATCAAGCCAATAGTGCAATACGCAGACGCGCTAATGCTGACCCGTGGAGTGCTCAGGAACTGCATAGACCCAGCAATACCTAAACCCGTAATCCTGCGCGTGTCAGGCGCAACAACCGTAGTCGGCGAAGACTTAGCAAACGAGAACATAGTCACATCCACCACGGAAATCATCAGGCTCAACGCCTCAGCAGTATCAATGTCCGTGTTCATAGGAAGCAAATACGAAAACCAAAGCCTAACCAACCTCGCAAAACTCGTCGACAGCTGCGAAGACTACGGCATACCCGTTATGGCAGTAACCGCGGTTGGAAAAGAGCTTGAAAAACGCGAAGCACGCTACTTGGCTTTATGCTGCAGAGTAGCCGCAGAAATCGGCGCAAGAGTAGTCAAAACCTACTACTGCAAAGACAACTTCCAAAAAGTCGTTGACGGCTGCCCAGTGCCAGTGGTAATCGCAGGTGGACCGAAAACCGAAACCCAACGCGAAGTATTCGACTTCGTTTACGATGGCATGCAGCAAGGCGCCATCGGCGTAAACTTGGGCAGGAACATTTGGCAGACTGAACACCCTGTAGCCGCCATACGTGCGATCAGAGCCATAATCCACGACAACTACACACCCAAAGAAGCAGAAGAGTTGTTTGAACAGGTAAAAGCGGGAAAAGCCTAAACGCCCGTTTTTCTGGTGACCACCTGTGCTCGTAGCCGTATACTACAACAACAAAGACGTGCGAATAGAAGAGATGCCTACGCCAGAAATTGCAGATTACGAAATACTCATGAAAGTCATGGCAAGCGGCATATGTGGAAGCGACGTCACAGAATGGTACAGAGTCCCGAAAGCTCCAAGAATTCTTGGCCACGAAGCCACAGGCGTAATTGAGAAGAAAGGAAAAAAAGTTACACGGTATCGCGTTGGCGACCGAATTTTCGTGTCCCATCATGTTCCCTGCAACAAATGCCGATACTGCCTAAGTGGGCATCACACGGCATGCGAAACTTTGCACACCACAAACTATTATCCAGGCGGTTTTGCCCAGTACATTCGGGTTCCCCGCATAAACGTTGAAAAAGGCGTTTACAAGCTGCCGCCAGACATGTCTTACGAGGAAGGCACCTTCATTGAGCCTGTGGCTTGCGTAATCCGAGGACAACGGCTTGCCAACGTACAGAAAGACGACACAGTGCTGATAATTGGAAGCGGCGTATCAGGAATACTGCACACGCAACTGGCAAAACTCAAAGGCTTGAAGCGAGTCGTGGTGGCTGACATAAACCCGTACAGATTGAAGTTGGCGGAAAAATTCGGCGCAGACTACACGATAAACGCGAAAGAAAACCTGCCGCAGAAACTGAAAGAAGTGAATAACGGAAGGTTAGCGGATCAGGTAATTGTGTGCACAGGGGCAATTCAAGCGGCTTCCACAGCGTTGGAATGCGTTGACAAAGGTGGCACAATCCTGTTTTTTGCGGTGCCAGAGCCAACAGTGAAAGTTCCAGTGCCCATAAACCAGTTTTGGAGAAACGAAATCACAATAAAAACCTCCTATGGCGCAGCGCCAAACGATTTGGCAGAATCTTTAGCCATCCTATCCAAAAAGAAATTGAATGTTAAGGACATGATAACACATACGTTGAGCTTACGGCAAGCTGCGGAAGGGTTCAGGTTAATGGCTGAAGCGGGTGCTTCTTTGAAAGTTATACTTGAACCCAACAGAGATTAGACGGAAGCTGCCTACGCAAACCATTTCTTGAAGACTTCACAGATTTTCTGCGGTCCTTCCAGCACAAACACATCTTCCATGCGCTCTAGTTTCTTGACTTGCTCCACCTCTTCCTTTCTGACTCGCAGTTTCATTTCTTTGCCGTTTGGAAGCTTCGTGTACACTGTTCCTTCTTTATAATCGGTTGGTGCAATGTAAACAGGCACAAACGCCTTTAAACTCATTATCGCAGCGTTCGTAAGTAAAGTGTCGCCTATGCTGTTTGCGATTTTGGCAACCGTGTTTGACGTGGCAGGAGCAATGAGCAGAAACTCGTATTTGCGCATTTGCATCCACGCAGCGAGAAAAGGCGTGTTAGAATTAAGCTCAACCGTGACTTTTGGGAAGTTTTGTTTCAAGTCAGCTTCAAGGTTATAGTATTTTATGACTAGGTCTGCCGCTTTGGATAGAAAAACCTGTATCTCCACCGTATCCGCGTATTCCTTCTGGATTTCTTTCATGACCGCAATGAATTCTTCGATTTTGTCGCCTGCTCCTGCGATTCCCCACGCAACTTTTCTCTTTTTAACTTCACCTTTTTCCTTAGCCATATTCAAGAGTCACTCCTAAGGTTACTTCTCATATTTCTTTAGAACCTCGGCGAACTTTTTTACTGTTTTCTTCAGGCTTCTGAAACCTTCCTCGTCCCGCTTTGCGCCCTCCAATGTGTCTTTGCTCCAGAACGTGGCACCCGCGTTTGCCCCAAAATATCCGCCGCTTACTGGTATCATTCCGTTTAGAATATAGAACGTGTGAATCTGCATGAGCGCCAGTTCTTGGCCGCCTGCTCTGTCGCCGCCGACTGCGATGCCCATGCCAATTTTGCCTTTGAAAATGTTCTCGTCCGAGGCTACTGCTGCGCGTGTTCTGTCCATTATAGCCTTGATTTGGGCGCTTACGCCGCCGTTGTACACTGGAGAGGCTATGATTATGCCTGTTGCCTCCGTAAGCAGCACATAAAGTTCTTGCATGTCATCTTGGAGAACGCATTGTTTGTTTACAAGGCAGTAGTCGCAGTGTGTGCAGAAAGCAATTTCTTTTCCCCGAACAGTCCACAATTTAGTCTTGAAACCTTGTTTTTCCAGAATATTGAGCGCTTCCGCAAGGACATATTCTGTGGCTTGTTGCCGTGGACTGCCGCAAACGCCAACAACTATCATAACTCATCAAAACTCAATACTCACTTGTACACATTAAACTTTACTAAAATGAAGAGAACATTCTCCGAGACGAGATTGCTAAAAAAGGAAAGAAAGTTTGGTTCAAAATTGCTGATGTGGGCTGTCATGGTTGGGCATGTTGCTGTTTTTGTGCTGTTGTTTTCAGCAGAAAGACTCAACTCTTCTTTTTCCACAAGTAAACGATAATGACGGCTGCTCCGATGGCTACCGCGGTCAAAACCAGCTGCAGAGGAAGCGGTGAATA
>CAZUHG010000016.1:0-25470 GCA_964620515.1 uncultured Candidatus Bathyarchaeia archaeon | reverse complement strand
GCCTTGCTCTCCCAACTGTTCTCCGCTGACGCGTCAACACTCGCAGAAACCGCAACAACCGTTAATGCTAAAAGCGCAAGCACAAGGAGCCCAGCAATGATTTTTTTCATGCTTAGTCCTTCAACTAATACTAATGGACACTTGGCTTATAAAATTTACTGCAGAAGTTACTATAAGGGAAAACTTAAAAGTAAATTAAACTAATACAGTTAAACTGAAAACCTACAGGGAGGTGAAAAAAGAGTTGAAAGCTCTTAAACAAAGCTTTTACATGACAACTGTTCTGCTTTGTCTGCTTCTAGTTACTGTTATGTGCTCTTCTGTTCCTTCGGCGCAGGCAGAAGAAGCAACAATCCAAGACAAAACAGTATCAATCCTTAACGATCTGGCTGGATTAAACACTACAGCATACACTTCCAGCGCAAAACCACAACAGCAAGACTCTTTCATGACTATGCCTCGGCAAACAGCAGATCTTATCCTCTCATCCAGTCAAGGCCAGTTGAGAGCCAGATGCTCATTCATTGACAACCGCTTGCACCAGATCTTCATAACCGACGTTACAGGCGAAGTATCATTAAATAGCAAAGCAGCCAACATTGCTGAGGACGCGAAAGATTTTCTGCAAAGATACCAAAACTACACTACTGACGCGTTCTATGGAAACCTACAATCCATGCTAGACACTGTCAATTTCAACCAGAATGCTTCAAAAACTGCTGGGAATGTGAAACTTGATGTCACCGCTTTCAGCCAATCGCGCACTAATTTTGTTTGGACATACGTTGATGCGAACGGGGTTAAGGCGCCAGTTAAAAACGTAGCTTTAACATATCAAGATGGCACTTTAAAGTGTTTCACGGATAACTGGCAGTTCTACACAGTTGCAAGCGCGCCTGCTATTTCAAAGGAGCAAGCGGTGGATTATGCGCTTAACATATCCGCAGGCTACTCGTTAACGGCAACTGCTTCATCCGGAGAAAACGTTACGGTTTCCGATTTCAAGGTTGAATCTGTTGGCGAGGCGGCGTTGTGTTATCTTAATTTTCATGAGGCTGGTTCCGCGCGTGACGGTGACCCGTTTACGTTGTATCCTTCATGGTACGTGCCATTGGGCTTTGACAGGGCGTATTTTGGCGGTGTAACGGGTATTTATGTTCGGTTCTGGGCTGACACTGGAGAAATATGTGATATCAGTCCCATGGTTGTTCGCGACGCTGCAGTGTTTACTAATGAATCAGATGTTGACGTCTCCAGTTCTGATGTTCCGACACAAGAGCCTGATGCTGTGCTGACGGCTGTTCCTGTTGTTTTGGTTATTATATTTGGCTTAGTCAGCTTCTACTTTAGTGGCAACAAATCAAGGTTCTATAGGTTGAAGTGCGCGCAGAAGCTGTCGCTGAAGCTTTATGCTGGTTTGCTGTGTGGTTTGATGCTGGCTGGCTTGGTTTTCACGTCGGCTCCACGGGCGCAAGCGCTTTCGCCAGGTTCAGCGGGTTCTGTGATTTATGCCTCTACACACGAACAATATAATGGGACCACGTTTGTTAACGGAACGGCGCCTTTTAATGGATATTATTTTAATGGCACTCATTTTGTTTACTATGCAACATATAATGAGCCAAGTGCAGCTCAAAACGTGACTAACATGCTGAAGTATCTTTTCGACAACGCTGACTATGATGATACCTTCAACAACTATGGTCCTTATACCACCAGAGACTACATCTTGTGGTTCACCTACAACATGGAAAGATATTACGATAACATTGCAGTTTTCTACTTCGGACACATGCATGGTAATGATTCTTATTGGTGCGGTAGTGGCCCTTATAATAGCACTTTTTATGAAAGTCATGTTAATGCTTCGGAGATCTTCGGTCTAACTCTTGGCAAGACTAAATTTGCCTGGAGCTGGGTATGCAAAAGCGCAATTAGTCAGACTTCTGGATTGCCCGTCGCGTGGAGCCATGGTCAACTCAATGACAGCTATCATTGTTACATTGGTTTTGATGGTGCATCTCCAAGCTTGTCGGCTGTAAGTTTTAATGAAACGGCTGGTCTCGGAATGACCTTCATACCCTTGTTCTATTACTACGCTCTAGACCAAGGGATGACCGTAAGTAATGCTTTGAATATGGCTTCATGGGATACTTTCGGTGAATGCTACGATAACTCACCGCTTGCTGACGGATTCAAAACTTACTGGCCGAAGCAAATTGGAGATCCTGAAAAGGCAGCAAAAACAGGTTGGTATAGTGGATTTATGCGTGTGTACGGAAATGCATACATTAAGCTGCTTCCTCAGCGGTACCTTAGCATTTCCTGCAACTCAACGCAAGGATACACTTCCACGTCAAGCGGCTACTATGAGCATGGCACTGAAGTGTACGTTACAGCTTACGCATACGCTGGTTACGATTTTAATCATTGGATATTAGACGGCTACAGCTATTACAATGAGAATCCAATTAAAGTGACAATGAACGGAGATCGCAACTTGCAAGCCGTTTTCGTTGATGAAGATGCAGGTTACTGGTTGACGGTTGATGCTTGCGGCAACTATCATCCTTATCTTCCTGCGCCTGTGTCTATTGATGGTGGGGCGTGGACGGGGGTGGCGGGCGACAGCTTCTGGGTTCCGGAAGGCTACCACTCCGTAGAAGTGCCGCAGTACGGCTACTACCAAGGCGTCTACTACCAGTTCTACACGTTCTACGGCTACTCAGGCGAAAACCCACTATACATCCTAGTTGACTACGACAAGGAAGTCAACGCGCTCTACTGGGGCTCATACTAAACGCGCGCCTCAACACCCTCATTTCCCTTCTCTTTTTCTCCTTGCAACTTGCAGGCAGCACCCTTTGGTGCTCTCGACACATCTAAACACTTTACATAAAGACTGAATTGCCAAGAGGAAAGTGGTTTAAACTGAAGTTTCGGCTTTCGCCTCAGAATTTTGTTGGTCGTGGATTGGATGTTGGGAACGCTTTTATTTTTGTTTCAACTTAGTATTTTTGCCGGATGATGAAAAGGCATTAGCTTGACAATCGTGGATGAAAGTTCAGAGTTACTCGGACGGCACTTCTCTAAACCTGAAAAGTTCCCTCAGTAATTTGCGATGAAAACCATTTCTCGTATATCCAAGGGGGAACGTGCCGTGAGAGTTGTTCCTTTCTAATCACTATAGTCAGGTTTGTCTTGTTTGGATCAATGCTCCATGCTCTTGAACGCCAATTTTTGACAGCTTTGTCTTTGTTCCAGAGCCTCAGCATTACGTGTTTCCCTCGAAGGAGCTATGTGGTGTCTTAATAAAGCGGTTATTCTGAACCCCACACGTTTGTATTATAGGATATATTACGATAGTGAAATACTGCTTTAAAACGCCAAGACCCCTGTGACTTTAACAGAGAAAGGAGAAGGCTAATTTGAGCAGTTGGAGCAACCTATTCAACCTCGGACTGTACACGTTAGTGTTTTTGCTGATCGCCATAGTAGTTTTTGCAGTCATCTGGGTAAAATACTGCAAATAATTGGCAGCGCAAACAAGCGTTCTAAACGGTTAAATGCATAACTAGCAGTAATTTTTAATAGTACAGTGAAACATTCTTTGTCTCTATTTGCGTGGACGATGAAGGAGATAGATGAAGACGAGTTCAGGCGCCAAAATCGTGCTCACTGCTTCAGCCACAGAAATGAGCGATTTCGCAAACAGTCCGTTCATGGCTTTTTCCGCAGGCTTCGGCTTAGGACCCATCCCAGTTGGATTAGCCAGAAAAACTCTTTACCCTCCAGTTGAGCGTTATCCTGATGGCAGAGCCAAGTACGCACCTTACGGCTTAAGAAAGGTGGAAGCAATGCTTTTAGAGAACGGCTTCACCGAGTCCGACGTTGCCGTAGTTCACCCTGACGACCTAGCCGCTTTCATTGGACCAGACACGAAAGTTGTTGGAATTTCCTCCATGGATCCGACAGGCATGGGCTACGTGAGCAAAACGTACTCTTCAGTTATTGGCGGCGGAGAACCGATGAACGCCCTTGAGTTCAAAAGGCTCGTGAAGCACCCCAGCATCAAAAAGTTCAAGCCAAAAATAGTTGTTGGCGGGTTCGGTTCTTGGCAGCTGGAACGTAAACACATGACTGACAAGTACGGTGTAGACTGCGTAATCATGGGCGGAAGACCTGACGCCATAATTGACACTTTCAAGAAAGCAGTTAACGGTGAACCGCTCCCACGTTTGGTGCATGCTGATGAGTCGTTGGCTAATTGGGATTACATGACTATGCCCTTATCCAAGCATGCCGCCATACACGGCGCGGTTGAAATCTCCAAAGGGTGTGGTCGAAACTGCCAGTTCTGCACGCCCACGATGCAAAACAAAGTTGATGTTCCGCTGGAACGGATTATGCAGGAAGTTGCGATGACCACACGTGAAGGCAGCGATCACATTACCTTAATTACGGAAGACCTGTTTCTTTACGGTTCAAAAAGCAAAACTTTCATTCCCAACCAAGAAGCCGTGGTGAAGCTGGTTAAAAGCGTTGCAGAACATCCGGGTGTTAAGAGCGTCCAAGCTGCACATATGTCTCTGGCGCCAGTAGTCAATAATCCTCAGATGATCAAAGAGTTGGCCGAGATTCTAATTGAGCGCAGCGGGTATTCACTTGGCAAAAAAGCCGTAATCACCGCTGAGACAGGAATCGAGACGGGCAGCACTCGGCTTATGAAGAAGTACATGGGTGGCAAAATGTTGCCCTACAAGCCAGAGCAGTGGCAAGAGATAGTTACCGACGCGTTTGGAATATTGAACGATAATGATTGGTGTCCGCTGGCAACCTTGATTGTGGGGCTTCCTGATGAGAAAGAGGAAGACGTGTTGGACACGCTTGAGCTTATGGATAAATTGAAGAGGTATAACGCGTTTTACGTGCCGCTCTTCTTTGTGCCGCTTGAAAACTGCGTGCTGATGAATAAGAAAGGCGCAGAGCTTGATTCGCTTTCGAGAGCGCGATGGGACTTCTTCATTCGCTGCTGGGAATACAACATAAAAATTTGGAAGCCAACTTTTCTTGATAACAGGATAAGCAATCCTTTTGTCTATAAGTTCATAAACAACGTGTTCATCCCGTGCTTCGCCGGCGTTATGGGTCTTTACTATGGCTGGACGCGTGGGGAACAGTTAAAGCAGGCTTTCTGGACGCTTGGAATGCCTCAAGCGACCGCAAGGAATGAGTAGTTGAGTCCGTAGCGCTGTTTCAAGCTGAGTTTTCAGGTGTTTCCTGCTGAGGCTTTACTGCTTTGCGAGCGTAAGTGATGTACCCTGTGTGTCCCGTCATCATGGTGTGCGGACGAGTTTTTCCGCGCTCCACCTGCATGCCTCGCATCATGCATTCCACGGTTTCGATGAAAACGAAATTGTTTTCTTTCAGGGCTTCGGTTGTTTTGACAACTTGGTCTATGGTTGGGCTGAAGGAAACTATGGTCCCCGACGGCTTTAGTGCTTCGTAAGCATGCGGGACAACCAGCCATGGGACAGCCAAGTCCAATATGACTGCGTCTACATTGCGTTCTTCAATGCCAGCCGTGACGTCTCCGCTTTTTAGCTCCACAAAATCCAGCAGGTTCGCCCGTTTCAGGTTCTTCTCGGCGTTTTTCTGGAATTCCTCGCGGTACTCGTAAGTGTAAACTTTGCCGTCTGGCTTCACGTAATGCGCAAGAGCCGTTGTTAAGGCGCCTGTTCCCGTGCCCGATTCCACAACGCGGCTGCCTGGACCAATGCCGCTGAACATGACGATTAAAGCGATGTCTTTCGGGTAAGTTATCTGCGTCTGGCGAGACGACTTCATTATGTAATCTTCAAGAGTAGGCTTCAACGCTGTAAATACTATGCCGAGGCTACTTTGAAACGCGACACCGAACTCTTTGCCAATTAACTCGTCAAATTTCACGTAGCCTTTGTGAGTGTGAAAGGTTTTTCCAGCTTCCACCTTTAACATGTACGTTCTTCGTGCATCCAAGCAGAGAAGCACGTAGTCGCCTTCGCCTATTTTCTCGTTTACCAAAGGACTTTTCTCCTGCGAAAAAATAAGATGCGTTCACATCATTTAAACTTTGAATTTCTTCAGCGATCTGTTGTACTCTCGATGACTATAGCCGCCTTATTTTCTACAGAACTTTAAAGGATAAGCGTTATTTGTGAAAACTGGCTTTTCTGAACCACGCAATTCCAACGACCGCAACGCTTATGGCTGCTACAACGGCTACAGGGTTAACCTCCGCAAAAACTACCGTGACCAGCGCATAAAGCATCGTTATCGCCACCAAGGCTGCGCAAATAACCACTAACGCGACAGCAAGTTTCCTTCCGCTCAAATTCGTCAAGCCTTCTTTTTGACCTGCAAGTCACGTTTAGAATTGGTTACAGTTGATTTAATCCTAAGTGTTAGAACAGACTGTCCAGAGAATAGAACAGCCACAGGTATTTCACCCGCAAAACCTCGATTCCGCTCCTTTATATGAAACGTGAATTTCAAGCGGTGTGTCTTTAGTTTCAGCTTTTAATTAATGGAGGTGGTCTTTCCAAGCGGCGAGTTTTAGTAGAGTTTAGCCCAGTTTTCCACTATCCGCGTCATCTCGCTGAACCCGAATTTCTCAAGCCACCCGCGGAATCCACTGTTATTCACTGCGTACCTGCAAACTTGCCTCGCGTTCTCCGAGTCATGCACCAGCAGCAGCACGCCCATCAGGTTGTGCCTGCTCAAGTACGCCACAGTTTTCAGCAGCGCATCCGTCTTCTCCTCGTTCAGCAGTTCAGCGCTGAGCTCCACAACCACGGGCTTCTTCAAAACCTTAAGGAAATCCCTTGTTAGCAGGTCTACCCAGTAATTCGTAAAGTAATCCCTAGAAGACAGCGGAACATGAAAGTAATCCACCAATTCTGCTATTTGCGTGAAATCTATGCCGAAACGTTCTCTGGCAAGAACTGGGTCAGGGTACATTTCAACCGCGAAGGTGCCTTTGATCAGACTCTTCGCTTCCTTAAGGAAGGCAGTTATTGTCTGCGCTCGCCACTCCGTCCAGTTTAGCCCACTCTTGCGCCACAGCTCAACGCATCGGGGGCACACACAGAACTCTTCTTCTGGGAAATGGTAAAGGTTCAAAGTCACTCCCTGAATTTTCTCTCTACCCAGTTCTTCAACATAGTCCAAGACTTTTGCACGATATTCTGGATTCGTAGGGCAAACAAAATCAAAGGGCACATTAATTTTCCTGTTTTTCCTCAACGCAAGACCACTACTTGAAACCGCCACTAAATTTGGGTTTTCCCTGATGGCTTTGGCGTCGCAGAAACATGTAACGTCGTTCTGCATGTCTTTTGCTGCTGGAAAAACTGAGCCGTCTGCCCATTTCGAGTAGTAAACGTGCATGTCGAAGCCTTCGACTTTTTCCGGCGCATACGTGACTAAGCCTATTTTCATGTCCGCCAACCTGCGCGCAACAGATATATTCACGGCACTTATTTAATTGTTGACTCGCAATGGACACGCGCAAATCGCTTATTTTGATTGATTATGCAAAGTGTTCTCCTTGCCAAGGGCTTATATGCGTCGGCGTTTGTCCCTTAAGTGTGTTTGAGGTAAGTGCAGACGGCAAACCCGAAGTCGTGGATGCGGTCTCGTGTACTCAATGCGGCGTCTGCGCAAACTTGTGTCCCACAAAAGCCATAACCATAACGCACGGCAAACAAGCAAAAGATAGATAACGGTGAATCCATGAAGCAATTTGAACTCGTAGGAAAAGGAATCAAACTTATTCTCAAAGAAAACGTGTTGGCTGTAATCTCTGATGAGCCGCTTAACACGGTCAGTTCAGCGTTTCACAACGGTACCGTTGTAAAGAAGACTAATGTGATACTTAACGTTGAAGTCCTTAAATCGTGCAGTGACCTAAGCCTTCACAGTAACCCTGAAGCTTACATAACAGATTCTTCAAAAAAGGTTGGGTTTAGAGAAAACTTCATTGGGATGGTTACTGCTGCTGCGGTTGAGAACTTCTCGCTGGTTTCAAAAAGTAAAGGTGAACTTGCGGTTAGTGTTATCGCTACCGCAGCGGATAACGAAGGTAATACGTGTAATTTTGCTGAGTCAGCAGGCGAAGCGATAGAGGTCAAGCACGTCGAGGGGACAATAAACATAATAGTTGTCATAGATGGTCACCCCAGTGAAAGCTGCATGGTCGGCGCCTTAATCACGGCGACCGAAGCCAAAATGGCGGCGTTAAGGGAACTGGATATCCGCAGCAGGTTCTCAGGCGACCAAGCCACGGGAACAGTGACAGATTCAGTTGTTGTTGCGGAGACAGGTCGCGGCGCTCCAATAGTTTACGCTGGTCCAGCTTCAGAGTTGGGTCAACTCGTTGGGTACTGCGCTAGAAAAGCCGTGAAAGAAGCTGTTATGAAGGCAAACGAGTGCATGCCATGCAGGTCTATTTTGAGCAGGCTTAAAGAGATGCATTTGCCTGTTGAAAAGTTGGCTTTGGAGCTTTCGAAAGTTAAAAGTTTAGGCGCTGACGAAAAAACCATTGCGTCTCACTTAGTTAAAATCTTGCGGAGTGACCCGTTGTCAGCGTCGGTTGTGTTGGCGGCTGTGAAAATAGCTGAGGATGTTGAGAAGGGCTTGGTTCCGCCAGAGTTTGGGCAAATAGACGTGTTGAGCAAAAAGTTCGGCGGGTTCTTCACCAAGCAGGTTGGCGTTTCTCCTGAAGAATATGCTTCGGTTGATTTGCCGCCGTTTCTGAAAGATGTCTTGTTAGGCATGATGAAAAGCGCGTTGTCGCAGGCGAAAGACTGAAAGCCTTAAATAACTTGCAAATTTATTCCGTTACTACAATAACTGCAAAATGGTGGAAAAGCTTTGAAGTTTGGAGTTTTTCTGTATCAGCCAGAGCCCGCTGAGGGCGTTGACTACAACTTTTACCGTATCAAACCAGAGTCTGGAACCGTGGGAAAGCCGAACCCTAAAATGTACACTAATATCGCGTGCTTCGGGGATAACGCGTTAGCTGCGAAGCGTCACGAGTGGATTTCGGTAAGCGCGGATGGTCCAGCGTTCCGCACCAACAAGAAATACAATCTGCGCTGGGATGTCCTGTGCATGACGAACCCAGAAGTCAGAGAGTACAACCTTAGACTCATCGAGGAATGCGCCAAAAAGACGCCGGGCATAAGCATAAGCAGCCAGCACTTTGCTGAACACGGTTTCTGCACGTGCCCTCGCTGTGTTGAACAGTGGCGGAAGAGCGGGCTGAACTGGGTTGACTGGAGAGCGAAAACGGTGACTGCTTTCCTGAAAGAAGTGAGGCAGATAGTTGGAAGCAAGCCGTTGTTCGTGAATTTGCTGCCTGACCCTGTGTTGGGTAAAGAACGATTTGGCTATGACTTTGACGCTTTAGCGGAGTACGCTGATTACTTTGTTATTCCAATGTTCTCGAAGTCTTATCCTACTCCGTGGTACTGGGAAATGCTTGCGAGAGCGTTCAAGAGCAAACTGAAGAAACCAGTTTTCGTGAACTTCTACGTGCGCGGTCCAAACGAAACGTGGGACACTGTGGCGCCGACAAAGCAGATAATGACTGTGGCGACGCGTGTTGCCAGAACAGGCATAGACGGCATCATATTCCTCGCGGAGAAAGCCCAGTGGATACAGGAGTTCCAGAAAAACGCTGTCGCGGACAAAGAAACCCGCGAGTTCCTCAAAGACCACGGCGGCGACGAAGTTCTAGAACTCTTCAACCGATGGGAAAAACTCTTCTAAACTTCCCAACCCCTGATTCATTTCTATTTATGGTTTAAATAAGGT
This sequence comes from uncultured Candidatus Bathyarchaeia archaeon, assembly GCA_964620515.1. Classification (GTDB taxonomy): domain Archaea; phylum Thermoproteota; class Bathyarchaeia; order Bathyarchaeales; family Bathycorpusculaceae; genus CAZUHG01. The sequence continues at coordinate 15,612 of CAZUHG010000016.1, read as the reverse complement.
GGCTATAGACTGTTCCGAGCGCATCAGTCTTCTTTTTTGGTGTTGTTGTGGGAAAGGTTTATGAAAGTAGCGGTGTATCGGCATGAGTTAAAGCAGAGACGTTGTGCATGAGTGTATCTAAGTTTAGGGTGAGCGGTATTTTCTTTGATTTGGATGGTACCATTGTGGATTCGCGTGGTGCTTACGTGGAGGCAGCTCGAACTGCGTTTCAAGCGTTGGGTCTTGAAGCGGTTGAAGCTGAAGTTGCTTTGGAGATTCCTAGAAAGCTTGAGAAAAAGCAGCCGATTAATGATATTGTTAAAGGTGACATCCGCAAATTCTTAGCTGTGTACATGAAAACCTACTATGCCATCTCAAAGGAGAAAACCAAGCTTATACCTAACATCTCAGCAACGCTGGAAACTCTTTCTGAAAAAGCCAAGCTCGCCCTGATAACCATGCGTAACGTCCCAAAAAAAGCCGTGACAGCCGAACTGGAACACTTCGGCATAGCAAAATACTTCACTCACGTCGTCACAGCCATGGACACGCACAAACCAAAGCCCTCACCTGAAGCGCTCATTAAAACCGTAAAAGCCTTAGACATCCAAATCTGCGACTGCGTTATCGTCGGCGACTCCATCAGCGACATACGAGCAGGAAAAGCCGCAGGCGCAAAATCCATAGCTGTTTTGACAGGGCTTTTCTCCCACGAAGAACTCGCCAAAGAAAACCCTGACCTAATCATAAAAAACGTCACCAAACTCCCACAATTTATAGAATAATATGATAACCCAATATTTCTAGCAGCGACATATTGCCAAAAACCGCCTAAAGCAGTTATATGCCCAACTAAAATAAAGTTTAATATAACCCTCCAACTTAAAGCAATGTGGAGAAGGCTTAGAGCGGGATTCAAATGAACTTTGTAGAAATCATGTTAGGTGAAAAACTTAAAGAAGCAGACCCAGCCTTGGACGTCACAGGTTCCGACCGTAAAGTTTTGCAAGTAGTCTGCCAAGACTTCACGAACTACCTCAAATACCACTGGGACCTAATCGGAAAAGAAGCAAGCCAATGCGAACTCGTGGAAAAACTGGAAAAGCTCTTCAAAGAAAACCCCGCTGAACTAGAAGAATTCTTAACCGTCTGGACTAGTGTGTGGCTCAAGAAATGGAAAGAACGCGTCAAGCTGCTCATAGGCGACCAAAACGCAAACAAATGGAGCAAAGTTTCAAAGAGCATCAGTAAAGCAGAGCCTCTCTGGAAAAAAATCGAACATAAACAAGAACTTATGGAAGTTGTAGTGGCTACTCTGATTAAGAATGGAGAAATCTGCGGCACCGACATTCTCTCAGAGAACCTTCTAAAGATGGAGCTTGGCGAAAAACGCGTACAACACCTCAAAGACAAAGAACTAGTCCTCACAGTCGTAAACAACACCTTGCGAAAAGCACGGGACATGGCTCAAAGCAAAGGACCACTTATCTTTGTCAAGATCGACAAAGGCTACTACGGCACAACACACCAGTAAACAAGCAGCACCCTTTTTTGCTCAGTAACTTATCTTACTGCAAAGAATGTTAAACATGGAAACGTAAACTTTAATTCTCAACGAAAAACGTTTCAAACTACTCTTTGCCTTTGAAGCGTTTTCGTCTGCCACGCGTAGTTTCTTATAACTGTGCTTTCCCCATAGCCACAAGCTGCACATCGTTTTTTACGCACATGGTAAGCGCGTCTTCCACAACGCCTGCATTTAATGTGGACAGTTTTGCCCTGGCGCTTGCCCATTGATGGAGTGCCTTTACCCACCAGATGTCACCTAGGAGGAGGAGAAATAAGAACTACATTGTCTCCGCGGACAATTATAAGCCCCAGTTTTCGCATGTTTTCAACGTTTGTAGTGTCATCTGTTTCTTCCAAAACAAGGTTTAGGTGCTGGTCAAAACCCTTTAGTCTGCCTCGCAGGCTTTTTCCACCCTTCAAGCGTACAAGCACGATTTTGCCCAAGTTCTGCTCAAGGATTTCAGTCGTCATTTCGCTCATTTTGAAACCTCATGTATCTTTATGTCATGTACTACTTGGACTTTTCACATTTAAACCTATCTAAGCACTGTACAGTTTCCTTGGCGTAAGTGTTCTGCGGTGACTGCGCGCTCTATATGTTTCTACATTGAACCGCTGTGAGATGCCAAAAAATGGAGTTAATCTCTTTTATGCTCAGAACAGTCTATAGCCCCCTTATATAAAGAAAACAACATGGTTTTGGTTGCGGAAAGCGCCAATAGCGATAGACCCTCTACTGGTTTCTGCAACGAACCACTATTAGGCGGCAAATATGCTTAGTCAAGAAAGTTTGACCCGTGAAAGCGCCTGTTTAGTCAAGAAACCTTGACAAAAACGCTTAAACCCCAGAAACACCCCCTTAATAACTAGGAGAGTTGCATATGAAAAAACAAATACTCACAACAACTCTACTCTCAGCACTCCTAATCACAGCAATAGCTGGAATCCTATTTGTGAACCCCGCGGCGACAAACCCTTTGGTAGAACCCCCACCTCAACCTGCAATCGGAGTGATATCACCAGAAAAAAATGAGGTATATGCCATAAACAGTGTTTCCTTAGCGTTCAAGGTGAGCATTCAAAACTGGTACTCCACGTATCCTCCTGACACGTTAATAGTTAAGTATTTTATAGGCGGCTTGCAAGGGGAACTTTATGGGGAAGATGCGCTTACGCCTTTTTCGGCTAATGTGACTGAATTGCGTGACGGATTTTACAAAGCGAGCGTCACTGCAACGGCAAGGTGGGATACAGCACAGGGCGTTTATGAAACATTTGTTTCTTCTGGCGATATCTACTTTACAATCGACACTACTCTTCCAAGTGTTCAGATTCTGGTAAATCAAGGGAAAATATACGAGACATCAGATGTACCGTTGAACTTCACCGTGAGCGAAGCAGTTTCGTGGCTTGGCTACAGCTTGGACGGCAAAGAGGCAGTCACGGTCACCGACACCGCTGTCAGGGATAGGCGCTTTGGCAGGGACGAATACTGCATAATGCTAAACGGCGTATCTGATGGCTCGCACAGCTTAACCGTTCACGCGAAAGATGATGCTGGAAACACGGGCGAATCCGAACCCTTCCAGTTCACAGTTGGGCAAGAAGAACAGTCTGAAACAGAACAGACTTTTCCAACAGTGCTAGTCACAACAGCTTCAGTCTCAGTAACGGTAGCTGGCATCTTGACAGGTTTTCTGCTCTACTTCAAAAGATATAAACGAAAATAGATTAGCCACAAGCCATCTGAAAACATTAGCTGCCTACCTGTTAAAATCCCATGCGTTTTCAGTTGCTGAATGCACAAGACTGCGTTTTTTTTGTCAACAATGCTTAAAAGTTAAAAATGGTAATTACACTTGAAGGTGGTTTTTTGAAACAAACTTCAGAGTACTTCTACGAGATACAGTACAGCCAACTCACTGAAGGAGGGGCAGAAAACAAACAATACATGGCTTTTTAGGCTGTAAAAGGAGGTGAAAAGCACAGATGAAAAGTTCTAAGAAAAGACTTATAATTGTTATTTTATCGGCACTTTTGTTTTTAACAGCTTGCATATCCTCTATGCCTAGCGTGCAAGGGGCAGAGCCAACAATCACGGAGAAGTCTATGGACATACTCAATTTGGTAGCAGGATTCAACGTTACCGAGTGCACTTCAAGTTTACGGGCAAGCGAGCAAAACTCGTTCTTGACCCTGACTCAAAGAGAAACCGATTTCACCCTCATATCCAGTCAGGGCAAACTACGCGCAAGATGCTCATTCGTAAACGGCAACTTGCGCCAAATCTTCATAAGCGACCTCAACGGTGCACCTTCGCTGAACCAGCCAGCAACCGACACACTCGCGAATGCTAAAGGTTTCTTGGAAAGATACCAGAGCTACACAGGCGCTTCTTTCTACGGCGAGCTGAAGTCCATGCTGGATGCAGTCAACATCTGCGAGAACTTCACCAAAACGGTGGCAAACGTAAAGCTCACAGCGTCCATCATTAACCAAGCATTCGTGGATTTCATGTGGACATATGTAGACGAAGGCGGCGTACCAGCCATGTCTAAGACGGTAGTCTTAAGCTACCGCAACGGCTATCTGAAGTGTTTCTTGGATAATTGGCAGTTCTACAAAATAGCTGGCACGCCCCATCTGTCCAGCGAGGAAGCTGTGGCAATCGCGTTGAACGCTTCTAAAGATGTCTCCTGGAATGTGAAGAACACGGATAAGGGTATTGCAGTGGCTTCTGGCTTTGAGGTTGCATCAATTGGCAATTTGACGTTGAGTTATCTTAACTATCGGGAAGAAGGCACGGCACGTGGCGGCGACCCCTTCACGCTTTATCCTTCTTGGTATGTACCTTTAGGCTTTGATAAGGTGTATCCTGGTTGTGTGACTGGCGCTTACGTTAGGGTTTGGGCAGATACTGGCGAAGTCAGCGGAGTCAGCCCCATGGTTTCTGGCGGAGCACCATTCTCCGACTGTGAACAAGTTCTTGCAGCGCAGAATAATGCGCCAACCACGTTTTTGATGTTTCCACTTGCCGTTGCAGTCGTGGTCGCTACTCTCGGAGTTTCCTTTTACATCGCAAGAGCAGTTTCTTCAGGGCGTAGAAGCATGAGAAAATCGTTCTTCAAGTCTTGTGGGATGTTGCTTTGCCTTTTGCTTTCGTTTGGTGTGCTTTTTGCTGTGGTTTCGCCAGTAGGTGCAATTCCTGCTGACCAGAATGTAAAGTCAATGATTTACGCTGCGATGTACGGGCAGCTGGAGGACGAGGCAGACGCTGCTGAAGACGTATGCGACACCATCAAAACCTACTTTGACAACACAGGATACGATACAACTAACGCTTTCGGCGAGAACACAACGTACCAGTATGTTATAGATAACGCTTCACGCATGGAGCAAGACTATGATGCTGTGGCGCTTTTCCATTTTGGACACGGCGGCACTGGCTGCTATTATGACAACGATGGCACTTTCATCTATTCTTATGATATTGGGGCTGAGACTGGAGGCAAACACTTCTTTGTGTTCATATGGGTTTGTTATCAAGGAAACAATTGGGCTTATGGGATGCCGGTTGCTTGGACTCAAAGATATGATTTGAGCAGTGATGCTTATTACTATCCTGATGAGGGTTCCCATTGTTTCATAGGCTTCTATATGGCTTCTCCAGCCTTAAGCAACCGCAGTTTTGAATACTCTTCTGTACTTGGTAAAGATGTCATAACAAAATTCTACAACTACTCTTTAACTTGGGCATACTCGGTGAATGATGCGCTGGACGCGGCTTCATACGACCTGTTTTCACTACCTTACGGCTCAACTGAACTGCGCACGGGATATAAGACATACTGGCCAGAGAACCCGACTTTTCCCTCACCTCCTGGTCCACCCCCAGATTGGTACCCTGGTTGTATGGTAGTGTATGGCAATGGTAACATATATTTAGCGAAGGAATACGAAGTCACAGTTCTTGCTAAGGATCAAAGCGGCAACAATTTGGGCAGCCTTAATGTTTACATAGACAGTCAACTCGTTGGAACCACAGGCAACAGCTTCCTCGTGTCACAGACAACACATAGTTTTCAGGTGAGCACTCCGCAAGATTATACTTTCCAAAACTACACATATTGTGGCGGGTCAAGCGTTAACAACCCAATGACGCTAAATGTCTCTTCCGACATCACTATTACTGCATACTTTAATTATACTCCACCGTATCACTGGTTGACGGTTGATGCTTGCGGCAACTATCATCCTTATCTTCCTGCGCCTGTGTCTATTGATGGTGGGGCGTGGACGGGGGTGGCGGGCGACAGCTTCTGGGTTCCGGAAGGCTACCACTCCGTAGAAGTGCCGCAGTACGGCTACTACCAAGGCGTCTACTACCAGTTCTACACGTTCTACGGCTACTCAGGCGAAAACCCACTATACATCCTAGTTGACTACGACAAGGAAGTCACAGCATTCTACTGGGGCTCATACTAGAAAACCACGCTCAAAACGCCTCCCCCTCTTTTTCTGTTCTTATCTCATGCAGCGTCAACTATAATAAAACAGTTTATACTCTCTATTTAAAGGAGCTATAGCGCTGATAGAGCTTGGGAACCTTTTGTGGTTATACATGTTAACGGCGGTTTTCAGTAACTAACTTTTTAAATATCTTGCGTCTCATAATTTTATGATGATGTATGTGACCACGAAAAGTAATTCGCTTATAGCCTACAATGTTCTGGAGAAGCGAATTATCAATTCGGGGTTTTGCACTTTGTGTGGGGCATGTGAAGCCGCGTGTCCAGTCAGCGCACTGCACATACAGGGCGAAAAAGTTAATCGCTTACATGACTGCTCTAAAGACATAGATTTATGTCCAATCTGCTACGAAATTTGTCCTCATTCTGAAGCACTCTTGCTAAGGAGCTTGAGTTTTGTTGCAGATGCACCAGTCAAGAACGAGGCTTTGGGCTACTACCGAAAGATCGTGCTTGCCCAAGCGGTAGATTCAAAGCTAAGGGAACAAAGCCACGGAGGCGCCGTGGTCACTGCGCTCCTCAAATATGGCATCGAAAACAAGATTTTCGACAGCGCCATAGTCTCTCAGACCGAACCTGAGAACCCAGCGAAACCCAAGCCTTCGGTAGCTTTGGTGCCTGATGACATACTTTCAGCAATAGGAAGCAAGTTTTTTCCCTCTTCAGTCGCTAAGGCTTATGGAAGGGCTGTGTATGGGCATGGAAAAACAGCTATAGCTTTCGTGGGAGTACCTTGTCATGTGCTGGCGCTCCGCAAGATGGAGGCGTGGCAACATAAGATTATTGACAATTTGAAGATAACAATTGGTCTTTTCTGTTTTGGAACATTTTCGCTAAACTCCTTATTGAAGTACATAGAAGAGAAACACAAAATCAAGCCTTCAGAAATCAAGCGATTGCGGGTATCCTCAAATTTTGAAATTCACACTGAAAATGATGTCATCAAAATTCCGTTACCTGAAATTGAAAAACACATTATGCCTAGCTGCCGCACATGTACGGATTTTGCTTGCGAGCTTGCGGACATATCGGTTGGAGGAGCCTATCCTCTAACGGACTGGTCAACCGTTATAATCCGAACTAAGGCGGGAGAAGACTTCTTTTATGAAGCAGTTGAAAACGGCATCATTAACACGTGGGTTATTGAGCAGGAGCCAAAGGTCTTTGAGCGAATAGTGAGGGCAGCGATGCAAAAGAGAACGTCAGCTCTCAAGGAAGCTAAAAAAATGGAAGAGGTTTATGGTTATCTTCCTGTTCTAATGCTTAGAGAAACAGATGCACTAGCTGATATCAAGATTGAAAAAATAATGGCTAAGAACGTTACAACCGTGCCGCAGGATATGACAGTCAGCCAATTCTTAAATCTCGTGACCAAACATCATCACATCGGCTATCCAATGGTAAATAAAAAAGGTGAACCTGTTGGGTGGATTACCTTGGAAGAAACTGCAAGTGTTCCAAAAACCAAGAGAGACTCCACCCTTGTCGGTCAAATAGCACGGCGGAAGCTTGTTGCCGCTTACACTGATGAAACTGCGCTGGACGCGTTCAAGAGAATGAGTGAAAACGAAACAGGTCGTGTCCTCGTTTTTGACCGGGCGGATCCCAAAAAACTTGTAGGTATTGTAACCAAAACGGATCTAATGTATACGTTAACAAAACAATATTGAAATGCTCATCTAATATGTGCTTGTTGCCACGAAGCCTGAAACTTGTTTATGAACACTGCCTATTGGTTCACCAAGACTCGTGTGGAAACGCTAATATTATTAAGTAATCTAGCGTATTTATTGCATAAGGTTGCCTAACAAATGGCAGAATGTACTGTGCAAACATCAACAAAAAGGATGGACTCCTTAACTCTTACGATATTGGTTATAATAGCAGTTGCCGCAGTTTTAGGCAGCATACTCAGTTTAAGCAACGAAAATCTTGGAAGCACATTCCAGCCTGGAGGGGGCACTTACGTACCGGGCGGAGAGGTCTACGAAGTAATCTACATTTTACTCACCGTTGGAACTAACGTTCTCTACGTGCTTGGTGCTTTAGTGATATCATTTGGCGCTGTGCTGGTAACGGTTCGATTCGTGCAGTGTAAAATACGTGATTCTCTTAAACCGTCTTGTGTTACCCGTTACCTCTCTGGGTACTTGACGCTGAGCTTAGAATTTTTCATAGGGGCTGAAATTATAAAAACGACAACTACAAGGACATGGGAAGAATTTTCAGTGCTTATACTTATAATCCTCAGCAGAGGTTTATTCAGCCTAATCCTGTACTTGGAAAGAAGATGGCACGGCGGAACAGAAACAGAATAAACCTGTGCCTCAAAGATTTTACAATCGATGAAGTTTTTTCCTGGTTCTTTTTTTAAGAAACATTCATCACGCTGAAGTTTTTGGTCAAGATTTAAATTCAAGTGCTTCTCTTCATAGGAAAATAGTTTGGGGTCATAGGCTACGAGAAAGAGCATCTGTGAAAAAGCTTTCAATTTCAACGTGGCGATTAAAACCGAAGTTAAGGGAGGCAAACCCCGTGTTTGCTGAGGCGTTAATAGCATTCCTACTAATCTTAGCTGCTGCATCGCTCATCTATATTCTCGGTCGCCGCGCCTCACCTAAACCCGTCCAAAGCGAAAACGAGCGGTCAGAATACGCTTGCGGAGAAAAAGCGCCAATTCAGAGGCTGAAAATCAACATAACAGTGTACAAGTACCTCATATACTTCGCAATTTTTGACTCCGCAGTTTTGCTGCTTGCTTTTGCCGCACTTTTAAGACCAGGAACCAACGTGCCTCTCCTGATTCTCTATCTGTCCACGATTTTAGCAGCGAGTTTAATTCTCTTCGAAGGAGGCAAAACTAATGAGTAAACTCGCGACGTGGGCACGACTGAAGTCTCCATGGGTTCTCCACTTCAACTCGGGTGCATGTAACGGCTGCGACATAGAAGTTGTCGCCCTTCTAACACCGAGGTACGATGTTGAACGCTTCGGGATTAAACTTGAGCCTTCCCCGCGGCACGCTGACGTTTTATTAACCACAGGTGCCGTCACAAAACAATGCGCAGAAAGGCTAAAACGTATCTACGAGCAAATGCCTGAGCCAAAGTTCGTTGTGGCTATTGGCGCATGCGCATGTTCAGGCGGCGTATTCAAAGGAAACTATAACGTAATGGATGGAGTAGATAAAGTAATTCCAGTTAACGCTTACATTCCAGGCTGCCCGCCGAAGCCAGAAGCCATAATCGACGGAGTAGTGAAATTGCTTAACACGGTAAAAGAGGCGAAGCCAAACGGCGAAAAATGAAGAACTGCTCAGTAATCTCCAAAACATAATGGGCGACCGCGTGCAAATTCAGCCAGCGCATCTCGGAGAAGCCTCAATCCAAGTTAAAGCAAATTCCAACAGAGACGTTTTGAAAAACCTGCTTGAACTCAACAAAAACGCCGGCATCATTGCGCTCACAGGGTTAGACTTGGGCGAAAAATTAGGCTTGATGTACCATATCTGCACCAACGGCGTCATAGTCACCATCAGAACAGAAGTTTCGAAAAAGAAACCGAAAATCCAAACCATAACGGACCTGATTCCAGGCGCGCAGTTCCATGAAAGAGAAGTAGCTGACCTCTTTGGAGTAATCTTTGAAGGTCACCCGAACCCCGCTAGACTAGTGCTTCCTGAGGACTGGCCTGAAAATCTTTACCCGCTTAGAAAGGACGCTAAACTCGGCGAGGCAATAGCCAAAACCGAAACCGCCCCAAGCAAAGCGGAAACTGTCCAAACCCAAGATGACGGTGACCTCGTTAACATCATTATAGGTCCTCAGCATCCAGCGTTGTTGGAACCTGAAAAGTTTTCTTTGAAAGTTGACGGAGAAATCGTGAAGCATGTCGAACCCCGCATTGGTTATGTCCACAGAGGCGTCGAAAAAGCAGCGGAACAGCGGACTTATCTACAGGACGTTTACTTGGTGGAGAGAATCTGCGGAATATGCAACTCATGCCACGCTGCGTGTTTTGTTGAAACAGTGGAAAAAATACTCGGCGTTGAGGTGCCGCTTAGAGCCCAGTACTTGCGCACCATAATCTTGGAGCTGAACAGACTTCACAGTCACCTGCTTCTTTTGGGACATGCAGGTCTAGAGATTGGGTATGAAACGCTTTTCCAGTACATGTGGCGAGACCGAGAGCCAATTATGGATTTGACTGAAATGCTCACTGGTAACCGCGTAATCTCTTCAGCCATGACAGTAGGCGGCGTGCGCCGAGACCTGAAGGAAGCAGATGTTCCGAAAATCAAAACTCAACTAGCCGCCCTAAACAAGAAAATGCCGTTTTACCATCAACTTTTTGAAAATGAACTTTCACTGAAGATGCGCACTCGGAACGTTGGAGTCCTCTCGAAGGAAGACGCGTTGAAACTGTGCGTCGTTGGACCAGTAGCCAGAGGCTCAGGCGTCGCCATAGACGTGCGCAAAGACGAGCCATACGAAGCCTACGGCGAAATACCCTTTAACCTAATCACACGAGACGAGGGAGATTCGTGGGCGCGGCTCATGGTCCGCTTAGATGAAGTCGTCGAAAGCATAAACATAATCGACTACGCGTTAGACCACATGCCTTCAGGACCGTTCAGAATTAAGGTGCCGAGAGTCGTGGTTGCAGGCGAAGCGGTTAACCATGTGGAAGCGCCTAGAGGTGAGCTGTTCTATTACGTGAAGAGCAACGGCACAGCCTATCCGGAAAGAGTTAAAGTGCGAACTCCAACTTTCGCTAACATTCCAGCTTTCATTAAAATCGCTGAAGGTGGCAACATAGCGGATGTGCCCCCGAGCTTCGTGAGTTTAGACCCATGCTTTTCATGCACTGACAGGTAGGATGAAGAATGATTGTAGACTTGTGGTTTGTTTTTCGCGTGCTTGTCTTTCCAGGCTTCACGTTCATATTTTTCTTCACAATGTTCTGCGACTGGATAGAGAGAAAAATCGAAGCCAGAATGCAGAACCGAGTTGGCCCCGCATTTACTGGTCCAGCAGGCATTCTTCAACCCTTCGCTGACATCGTCAAACTGCTCACCAAAGAAGACATAGTTCCATCCGGCGCGAAAAAGACTCTGTTTAAGTTTGCGCCAATCCTTTCTTTCTCATTTGTCGTTTTTGCTTTTTCCTTTTTGCCGGTTGACGGCGCGGCTGCCATTCCCAATTCCAGCTTTGCTGGCGACTTGATTTTTGTTATGGCTTTAATTACAATAGCCAACTTTTTCCTGTTTCTTTCCGGCTGGGCTTCCGCGAATCCCTACGGTGACCTAGGCGCCACCAGAGTTTTGACCCAGTTTCTCGGCTATGATATTCCTCTGTTTCTTCTTGCGTTGGCGCCCGCGTTTATAGCAGGAAGCCTAAGCATCGCAACAATAGCAGCAAACCAGTATCTTCCATTTGCTCTTTTGGCGCCTTGGGCTTTTGTTCTGTTTATCATAACTCTTCAAGCAGAGCTGGAGAAAGACCCGTTTGATATTCCCCACGCGGAAAGCGAAGTGGTTGGCGGATTAGAAACCGAGTTTTGCGGTGGCAAACTGGCTTTTCTGCGTCTTACCCGAGACGTGCAAATCGTCTTTGGATCAGCGCTCGTGGTTGAACTGTTTCTCGGCGGACCATACGGTCCAGTCTTTTTTGGTCCACCAGAGTTCTGGTATTTCTTATGGTTCGTGCTTAAACTATTAGCGGTTGTAGTAATCACGGAATACGTGACGTGCCTGTTTGCCAGATTACGCATCGACCAAGTTTTATCAGCTAACTGGAAGGTGCTGTTGCCTCTTTCGGTGTTGTCGCTTGCTTTGACCGTTGCGTTGGCTACGTGGATTTATCCTTTGGTGGTGTGAGTTATGGGAAAGTCACGTGTGTCGCCTATGGTGAAAGAACTGCTGGTTCATCTCTTCAAGAAACCAGCTACCAGCAAGTATCCTTTTGTGAAAGCTGAAGTTCCCGAAGGTTTCCGCGGTAAACAAGTATATGACCCTAGTCTCTGCATGAGTTGTGGCTTATGCTCCAGAGACTGCCCCGCGAAAGCCATTGAAATGGTTGAGGTTGACGGGAAAAGGAGACCTTTATTCCATCTTGACCTTTGCGTCTTCTGCTATCAATGCGCTGAAAGCTGCCCGAGAAACGCTATAAAAAGCTCAGAGTTTTTCGAGTTAGCTGCAATCAATAAATCTGACTTGGTGGTAACACCTAAAGGAAACTCTCAGAAAGGAAATGGTGTACAGCAATGATTCTGGAACTTCTGTCTGCAGGACTAATAATATCGGCTTGTTTAGCGATTTTTCTTGACGAGGCAGTTTACTCTGTTGCCGCCTTAGCAGGCACGTTTTTCTTAACCTCAATACTGTACGCGCTTAGCGGCGCGGTTTTCGTTGCTGTTTTCCAGTTTGCAGTGGGCGCTGGAACCTTGGCGATTCTCTTTTTGTCTGGAGAAATGCTGAGTGAAAAAGCAGCAAAAGTGCCTCGGAAAACCTTGCTTTCACTTGTTGCGGTTGGAGTGCTTTTATCGTTGCCTACGATTTTTCTCTCTGTTTCTGGTCAAACAGGCGTTTTTTCTGGAATCTCGTTTGAAGAAGCCTTATGGGACTTGAGGGCTGTGGACGTTGTTCTGCAAGGCTTCGTTATATTGACTGTGGCTTTAGGGATAATCATCGTTTTGCATGAGAAGAGGAAAGGTGAAAAGTGATGGACTACGTCATCTTATCCTTGATTCTGCTGGCGATTGGCATTTACGGGCTGTTGACTAAACGTGACCTGCTGAAAGTGTTTGTGTCTGTCGAGTTGATTGCAACAGCTGCTACACTGAATTTCGTGATGCTCGTGCCTTCTGTAGGCAAGGGTTTAGGCGAGGCGTTCTTGATCTTGGCTTTCTCTACGGACACTTGCGTGGGCGGCGTGATCTTAGCGTTGCTGGTGATTGTCCACAAAAAATATGGAACAAGCAACATCGGCGATTTAGTGAAAATTGAACAAAGCAAACAAGAAGACGAGGTTGAAGCTTAATGTTATCTGATGTTTCATCATGGCTTGTTTGGATGCTTCCTTTGATTTCCAGCATGTTCGTGCCACTAATTGCACGTTTCAGCGAAAAAGCAAGAAACTATTACGTTGTCATAATCAGCTTAGTCACGGCTGTCTTGGCGTTCTCTCTGGTTCCCGACGTATATTTCAATGCTGAGGAGCCATTAACTTCATCTGCCGCTTGGATTTCGTCTGCAGGCATAAACGCTGGTGTTTTCATTGACCCGCTCAGCGTCCTGTTCACTGTTCTAGTTGCCTTCTTCGGCTTGATAATAGCCGTCTATTCTATGGGCTACATGAAGGGCGAAGAAGGTTTAACACGTTACTACTTTTTGCTGCTGCTCTTCATAGGCTCAATGATTGGACTTGTTATCGCGGACAATTTCCTTCAAATGTTCATCTTCTGGGAGATGGTGGGCCTCTGCTCTTACTCTCTCATTTCCTTCTGGTATAAACGCCCCGAATCCATTCGCGCAGGCGCCAAAGTTTTCCTGATGACGCGCATAGGCGACGTAAGCCTACTAGCCGCCATAGGGCTTCTTTACTCGTATTTAGGCTCGTTTTCCTTCAGGTACGCAATTGACAACATAGCAACAATTCCGCCGGATATTCTAGCAGCGATAGCTTTTCTAACACTGGGAGGCGCTATCGCCAAGTCGGCGCAGCTTCCCCTGCACACATGGTTATACAGCGCCATGGAAGCACCGACTTCCGTAAGCGCGCTGTTGCACGCTGCAACCATGGTTAAGGCAGGCATCTATCTGGTTGCGCGATTAATCTTTATACTAGGTCCATTAGCCGTTACAATACCGCTATGGTTGCCATCAGTAGCTTGGATCGGTGTCTTAACCGCTTTTGTAGGTGCGACGATGGCGCTTTACACCCCCGACATCAAAGGAGTGCTTGCTTACTCAACTATCAGCCAACTGGGCTTCATGATGGCGGCGCTGGGCACCGTCACTACCGCGGCTGCAGCGTCCTTAGGCTGGTTCGCCAGCTTGTTCCACATGATGAGCCACGCTTTCTTTGAAGGCTTAGGCTTCCTCTTGGCAGGTGGCATAATCCACGCGGTTGGAACCCGCGACATGAGGCTGATGGGAGGACTGAAAAAAGTCATGCCGATAACCTTCGGGTTAAGCCTTGTAATGATTTTAACTACCAGCGGGTTGCCCCCTTTCGCAGCCTTTTTCAGCAAAGGCATGATAATCACAAGCCTGACGGAAACAGGCAACATCTGGCAAGTGATTTTGATTTACGCTACAACTGCACTCACGTTCGCTTATAGCCTCCGTTTCATGAAACTCACGTTCATGGGAGAGGAGTCAGAACACTTGAAGAAGCTTCATCTGCATGAAGCACCAAAAATAATGTTGTATCCTGCCGCAGTGCTTGCGGTCTTGTGTGTTGTTTGGGGTTTCGTTGGACCTTGGCTGGGCGGCTTTATGGGTGTCGAAGCGGAAGTGAGTTTGCTGGGTGCTTTTCTCAGCTTGGAAACGCCGATTTTCTTCGCAATTCTTGTGCCCGCTGGCTTAATTATATATCTAACTTACTACAAAAACTCTGCTATTATGATGAAATTCAGAAGCAGCTCAAATCCTTTAATGACTGTCTTAGCGCACGGTTACTTCTTTGATGACGTTTACGAGAGGATCACAGGCAGAGGCATAACATCTCTGTCAGCTGGTGTCCGCCGCGCAAACGAAGCTGTCATGGGTAATGTAGGGGTACCCGCCAAAGGCATAGTGAAATTAGCGGGGCACATCAGAAATTTTGAGACATCTTTCTCTACGGGTGTGCCTCAAGCTATAGCTAACTCAATTGTCAAAGTAGCCCACGGCGTTAAAAAATATCTTGATGTTTTAGCGGATGACCTGTTAAGCATAATAGCGCATAGAACAATGCGAGGCGCATCACGCATGAAGAATATGCCTTCATCCTCTCTGCAGCATTACATAGCTGCTGCCTTGCTTGGCTTCATATTGATTTTGCTTCTGATAATACTCACGGTAGGGATATAGAAAATGGTGTACGCTCTCTTGTTAGTTTTCCTCCTGCCCACGTTGGGCATTCCGTTTGTCTACTTGACTGGGAAAAAATCTCCGCGAGCAGCAGCGATTCTAGTTGCCTCAATAGCGCTCGTGAATATGGCGCTGCTTTGCACAACTATTCCCGATATTCTTAACAGCCCACGACACGAGTACGTGGAACCTTACTATTGGATCCCAATATTAGAATCGGAATTCACGCTCTTTGTGGACGGCATAAGCGTGTCACTAGCAATCGTCACCACGATTCTCGTAATAGTAGCTGCAATCTTCTCCATAAATTACATGGAAGGAAAGAAAAACCTGGCCGTTTACTACTCTCTCTTGACGCTGCTGTCTCTAGGTCTCGTAGGCGTCTTCATAACGTCGAACCTCCTGCTCTTCTACTTCTGTTGGGAACTGATGCTTGTCCCAGCATACTTCATCATCGGC
>CAZUHG010000015.1:0-25541 GCA_964620515.1 uncultured Candidatus Bathyarchaeia archaeon | reverse complement strand
GCTTTTTTCTTCATTCTATTTCCCCGAGCATTTATGTAGCGTTAGAAAGTAAGGATATGAAATATTTATAATTTGCTATGGAATTGTTGTACAGCATTAGTTTTTGATCGAGCGTAAAGCATTATTAATGCTTTTTGATAACATTCTTTCCGATTTACACGTTCATGGAGTAAGTGACCCGTGCATACAGATATACAGATGAGAGCATACGTACGCGAGAGAGTTGGGTTAAATTAAAACTTAAATCACCAGCAGCGTTCTCTTAAGTGAACAAAAACCTTTAGAAGCAATCACCACTAAATCTGAAACAGACGAAAGTACTTCAGCAACCTCATCCTAAAAAAAGAACAGGAGACTGAACAATGAAAACACGCATAGAAACAGACCCTCTTGGCGAAAAAGCGATACCTGAAAGCGCCTATTACGGCATTCAAACTTTAAGAGCTACAGAAAACTTTCCAGTGAGCGGAATCAAAGCGCCGTTTTATTTCATTAAGGCTTATGTGATGGTGAAGAAAGCCGCGGCTTTGGCGAACGCGGAAGTAGGCTGGCTTGATCAAAAAACTGGGAAAGCTATCGTTCAGGCTTGCGACGAGATTCTCACTGGCAAACTTGTAGACCAGTTTATAGTGGATGTTTTTCAAGCTGGAGCTGGCACTTCGTTCAACATGAACGTCAACGAAGTCGTAGCTAACAGGGCGCTTGAGATTCTAGGCAAAGCTAAGGGCAATTACAAAAACGTGAGCCCCAACGACCACGTGAACATGGGGCAATCCACAAACGACACGTTCCCTACAGCCTTGCACGTTTCAGTTTTGATGGCACTGCAGCCGCTGCTTAAGGAGTTGGACAGCCTTGCAGACGCCTTTGAAGAATTAGGCAAAAAACAGGTTGGCACGGTGAAGTCTGGTCGCACTCATCTCCAAGACGCTGTTCCCGTAACCATCGGACAAGAGTTCAGCGCGTACGCATCAGCCCTGAGGAATGCCACGGATCAGTTAAGGGAAAGGCAGAAAAACCTCTATGCACTCGCGTTGGGCGGTACAGCAGCAGGCACAGGCGCCAACGCGCATCCTCAGTACAAGCAACTTGCAATCGCAGAGTTGCGGAAGATGACTGGGTTTCCGCTGAAACCCGCAAAAAACACGTTTGAGGCGTTACAGAGCTGTAGACCAGAGCAGACAGTATCAAGCGCGCTTAAAGAGTTAGCTTTAGAGCTTATCAGAATAGCGAATGATCTGCGGTTACTCTCGTCAGGTCCAACAACAGGATTGGCGGAGATCACACTTCCACCAGTGCAGCCTGGCTCGTCTATAATGCCGGGGAAAGTTAATCCTGTGATGGCTGAATGCTTAGACATGGTAGCGTTCCAAGTGGTAGGCAATGATTTGACGGTGGCGTTTGCGGTGCAGGCTGGACAGTTGGATTTGAATGTTATGACGCCTGTGATCATGTATAACGTGCTTTTCTCTATCCAAATCTTAACCAGTTACCTGCCAGTTTTCAGAAGAAAATGTGTTGAAGGCATAGCAGTGAACAAGAAGCGCTGCGCCCAGTATTTGGAAAAGAACCCTGCGTTGGCGACGTTTCTGTCTCCGCACATAGGTTACTTGGAAGCAGCTAAAATCGCTAAGCAGGCGCTGGAAGAAGGTCGTTCAGTGAAGGATATTGCGCTGGAAAAAGGATTACTCACACCGGAAGAGTTGGAGCGTATATTTGACTCGAAACGGCTGCTCAATGAAAGAAAATAGCAGTTATGTGGTTACTCCGTAAACGCTGACTTTAACGTTGGCGTCTGTTGATGGAGAGCTTGCTTTGGCGTCAACCAAGATTTCCCAAATTACGCTTTGGGATGGCAGCATTTTCAGCAGGTCGTCATCGTCCAGCCATAAGGTAGTAGCGTTGCTGAAGGTTTTTTCAACGCTTGGCGAGATTACATTGTCGAGAAACTGCAGGCGGAACCTAACCGTGATTGTTTCGTTGTTGGCGAAGCTGCCTTGAACTTGTATTTTCGGCTTGAAGTCTGCAATGGTGAGCGGTCTTAAATTAATGTATTCTGTTAGTCCGTATTGCCCGCTTAAACCAACTGCAACGTTAAGGTTTTCCTGCTTGAAGACAGAGCCACTTCCAGAAATCCATTTGCCAAATGGGTTATGGACTTTGGCGGTCCAATTGCCTAAGAAGCTGATGCCCTCTGCAAGGATTGGGGGTGTAATTGACGTTTCTCCTAGGGATATTGCGTACAGCTGATCGGGGTTATCTGCGAATGACTCGAAGACTACTCCTGACAGCAAGGTTTGATGTGTTGAGCCGTTAACTAGTAGTCCAGTTTGGTTGCGTGCAAAACCTTTTTCGCCCATCCACATTCTTACGTCTTGCAGTTGGCTGTCGGAGAATTCCGCAAGCGGCTCAACTGTTATGCCTACTGAATCGTCGATGATGTTGAAGAAGCAGCGGCTGATTTTTGAGCTGGCGTAAGATCCTGTGCTGTTGCCTGTTGGCGTTCTGAAAACTATGCCTTGGCTGGAGTTTATGAAATGGCACTCTTCTATTTTTGTGCCTTCGCTCCAAGTGTCAGTGTTTGCGATTTCAAGCGCTGTGGAGCAGTTTATGAATGCCATGTTTGACACGGTTGTTCCGAAAGAATTTTCAATTCTCAAGGTGCCGTTTACTATTTCTAAGCCTGAGATGAGGTTGTATTGTGAGCAAGTACAGTTGTCGCCTTTGATGGTTAGCTTGTTGCCGTTGCCCCTTATGCTTGCGCCATCGCTGACTATTTTCGCGTTTTCCTTATTGCAAACTTGGGCATCTGAGTTTAGCGTGTAATTGCCTAGTTTAATGTAAATTGTGTTGCCTTCGGCGGATGCTTGGCTTATAACTATTGAAGCGTCAGCTGAAGCAATGTCTACTGAGCCAGTTTTCTGGTTTTTCGCTTTGTACGTGTCGCCATCTTGGAAAATCACGTAATCATACAGGGAATCATTCTCGGCATCTTGCAATATGAGGTAAGTGTTGATGGCTGAGAGAATGAGGGCAGCGATGCAGATTACGGCGAGAACACGTTTGGAGAGAGTAAATTTCATGCCTTTTTCTTCCTGAAATGCTCCGATGTGATGTAGAATTAGATGTAGCGGTTAATCGTTAAATAAGGTTTATCGTAATCTGCCATTTTTAATTAAGAACAAACGCGGTTGGACTGCGTGGTTTCTATGGCGGAATAAACATGTTGGCAAGACTTAGAACTAGCTGCTCGAAACAGTCTATACCCCCTTATTTAAAGGAACTATAAATAGCGCTGAAGAAGCTGTGCGGCGCCTATTTTCAAGTTGTCGTTTGAACAAAAGCGGGTTTCAGCGTGGGTTCCAAACGCACCAGATAGCCTTTTCAGCGCAAGTCAACACGCATGGTGCTTTTCCGCTTTCTGGTTTGCACGGTGAACATGCGTATTTGATGTTTTTGCGTTGCTGTTCCGTCACCGCCGCCACTGTTTTATCCTCCAAGTCAATAAGCATCGTCACTAGTTCAAGGGCGGATTGCGGACACGCCTTCACGCATTCGCCGCAGCCACTGCATTTTTCTGCGTCAATAACAATGTAGTATTCGCCTGATCCATTGCTGTAGCCATAATGCGTGATAATAGCCGGTCACCTCAGCTTTTCTGTGCTTTCTCATACAGCGCTTTAGCGAACAGCGCCGCGCCAATCGCGCCAGCTATCATGGGGTCCAACCCGTTTTCCCGCCAATCAGGCATCGGTAGGGATTTAACGCCAAGCGCCGTTTCTATCCTTGAGACTATGCCAATGTTTTTCGACTGCCCCCCAGTGACGACAAACTCCTTTTCGAGACCCACTCTCTTAACAAGATTACCCATTCGGATAGCCATCGCATGCGTGTAAGCAGCTAACACTTTTTCTTTAGACCAGCCTTTCCGCAGCAGTCCGATAGCCTCAGTTTTCGCAAAAGCCACACAAGTACAACTCACTGGCGGAGGCTCCTCCTCGACTTTTAGCGAGACCTCACCTATTTTCTCAATAGGAATTTGCAGCAAGTCAGCGAAAACTTCCATGCCTCTGCCCGTGCCAGCCGCGCACTTGTCATTCATCAAAAACGATGTGACCCTGCCCGTTTCATCACAGTGAATCGCTTTTATGTCTTGACCGCCCACGTCCAGCACGGTTCTGACGCTGGGTCCCCAAATATAGTTCGCGCCTTTTGCGTGGCAAGCAATTTCCGTAACAGCCTTGTTAGCCATGGGAACATTCACTCGCCCATAGCCTGTTCCAACTATGTACTTAAAATCATCAAGCCTAAACCCAGTTCCTTCCATTGCCCAATCTAAAACTTTTTTAGCGCTGTCAGGGCTGTTTGATCCAGTTCGCATCACGCCCCACGAGTAAACTTCGCCGTCAATCATTATGGTTGCTTTAGAACCAACCGAGCCAACGTCAACACCCGCGGTGATTATGTCCTTGTTTTTCCACTTCTTATCTGAAAAGACCCTGTGGTACTCCTGCCAACGCCAATACTCCACATCTTCCTTTTTCGGCGTATCCTTCACTTCTTACACCTTTTTAACCCGGTTGACGGCAACGAGAGCCGCGCCCAAAGCGCCAGCGTACTCTGGATGCTCAGGTATTAAGACATCAACACTTAGCTTCCTTTTTAACGATGCGACAAAACCGACATCTTTTGCGACCCCGCCCACTAGCACGACATCAGGGTTTACTCCCAGTCTATGCACCATTGATGAGATACGGTCAGCCATGGCGTCAAATATGGCTCGAGCGATCTCAGGTTTGGATTCTTGGCGGTGAATCAAAGTCACAACGTCTGACTCGCCGAAGATAACACAAGTGGCGTTTATCGGGCTTGCGCGTTCCGCCTTAAGCGAAAGCGGACCCATGTCCTCCAGCTTCACCTCTAAGGCTCTTGCCATGGCTTCAATGAAGGTGCCAGCGCCCGCCGCACATCGCTCATTAACAATAAAGTCCACCATAATCCCCTTATCATCGCATTTCACTGCCCTTGCCTCTTCTGCGCCAACGTCAATTATTGTTCTGGCTTTTGGAAAGAGGTAGACTCCTGCTTTTGCGTCAGCGCCCATCATGCTTATTGTGCTGTTGGCATAAGGCGCTAGGTCCATGCCTGAGCCAGTAGCAGTAACGTGACTCACATCATTAAGTGACAACTTTGCTTTTTCCAATGCTTCGCCAACAGCCTGCTCAGCGGCTTTCGTTGAATCGAATCCAGAAAAAGCTTTACTGCGAGAAACTACTTCGCCGTCTTTCAAGATTACTACTTTCACGCTTTGAGTGCCTAAGTCTAATCCAGCCGTTATCACTATGCAGACCTCTATATGTCGACTCTCGCCGTAAGCATTTCCAAGAACGCTTCAACTCTTGTCTTCATTTGCCCTACATCTTCCCGCGTATACTCAGTATCCAAATAGTACACTGGAACGTTCATGCCGTCTAGGACTTTTTTGACCCGAGTGTACTCCATGGCATAAAGCATGCAACCGCGAACTACATAATAAATTACGCCTTGAATATTCCAGTCTTTGATCTTGTTTAACAGCCAGTTAATTCTGTCTTCGTTGCCATCTTCAGAGGTGAAACAGGAACAAGTGGACGCCATCAGGTACCGTTCACCTATAGCGTTAAGCATGTCGTTCATTGACCACTCATCCACGCCCACAGGATCATATAGAAGGCGCTCACTTGAACAGAGTTCGTCAGCGACAAGGACGCCTTGAGGGTCAGCTTCCTCAACTAGTGTGGGGAGCTTCCAGTTGTCAGGCCATATCATCGGCGTGCCTGTAACCATTACTCTTGGCGTATCGACAGGACAAGCCCAGTTTTTCTGGTGGACTCTTTTCTCAAGCTCGTCACATAACGCTTCAGTCTTCTCAGTCCACCGTTTTATGTCATCCCACATGTACGTTTGATTAACCAACATGGCGTCTCTTCCCATGATTACCGGAGAGCCCTTTCTCAGGTCCTGCAGTCTGCGGAAAGCTTTTGTTGCCTTCTGAGTGAGAGTTATGGCGGATTTCAACTTCTTCTGTTTTATTTTGTTGCCAGTTAACGCTTCAATTTGCCCTTTCACAGCCTTAATTTCTTCTCTCCACAAACGCAGTGACTGCGTGGTATCTTTAACCCTTGGAAGCGTCATCGCCCAAACAGGCGTGGAATCGCCCAAGATTTCGCCGAGTTTCGTCATTCCATCACATGTTAACACGCTGATCAAAGCGTCACTCAATTCGAGATATGGAGATAACCCGATCATTTTTGCGCCTATAGTTGACCGCACCATGGGGCAGACTTCAACGGGCACGACTCTGTCTCCAAGCTTCGAAGTATCATACCAGCCCGAGTTAACACGAACTGGAATAGCATCCGCGGCTAAAATCAACTCTGTGGGGGCAAGCAGGCACATGTAACCGATGACTTTTTTACCGCTCTCTTTTGCGGCACGAATCTCTTTTTCCCGTGTTACAAAGTTTGCTATCTCATCAAAGTACTGCATCGCTTCAGGTCGGTTTTTGTCTGTCTTTTTCATTCTTTCGATGTTTTCCGCAATTATTTTTTGGGAAGCAGCTTTGATGGTGCTTCTTAGCTCATCAATTTCTTTCTGAGAGATTTCAGGCAAATACTTTCTTTCTTTACTTTGGTTTTTCTTTTTCATTTTTTCTCACTCAACTTCTGATGGTTCCAACCAGTTTCGAGACTTGAGAACGGTTTTTCCGCCCAAGTTCACTTTCAAACAGTCTTCGTAAGGACACATTTCAACGCATCGGAAACAATGAATACACATTGATGTCGTGACATTTCCCCCTTTCTTTTCGTACACCGCAGTCACTTGTGTTGGGCAGACTCTCTTGCAAATGCCACATTTGGTGCATTTTTCTTCCTCTTTGTCCAAGTGAACAACGGGGGCCCATCTGAAGCCTCTTAACTTGTTCCCGACGGCAAGCGTAACCCCCAGGGGGCAGAAGCGGCACCAAACGCGCCTCACAGCGAAGGCTCCCACCAATGTAAGTGCTATGAAAATAATCACACTGATTTGAACAAAATTTCCGCTAGAATATTCTATTACATCTCGGATATAGGGATAACTTAAACTTAAGCCGTTGAATTCAAAATAGCCAGTCCATGGCACAATTAATGGTTCTAAAGGACCAAGCAAAATTCCCAGCGGTCTAAAAGGACCAGAGAAGAACATAGCTAAAAGCCATGATTCGGGATATAAAGGACCCGAGAAAAAAGGCAGAGCAAGAATTACACCCAAAATCACATATCTCAATGCATCTAGGCCCCTATTGAGTTTCTCAGGAAGATTATAGTAGCCTATCTTGAGGGCTTTTCGGATGAGGGACATCACGTCCATGTACAGTCCAAGCGGGCAAATCCAACCGCAGAAAAGCTTGCCTAAAACGATTGTTAAAGCAACAATAACGATGAATACGACGAACAGCCATAGAATTGTGGTAAATAAGTAAAAAAACCCTATTACCGATACCACTTGAACAACGATTCTTAACACGCTAATTCTTTTGGTCTTATCCTTTATCCAAAGGAGAACCGCGAGCACTCCCGCCAGCACCAAGCCTCCAGCAACTATCCATAAAAGAACATCGCCGACAATTTCCAAAGTCATAACCGTTCGCCTTCACAAGCGCAAAATGCTAAACCATACAAGAGCCTAGCTGCTAACGCTTCAAGATGCGGGTCTGGGATTTTGGGTATCACTGACATGTGGAATTCTCAGGAAGTTTTGATAAGGCAAATACGTGAGAAGAGCATTTAAATCTTGCACATTTTTTAGTCAACAACCAAAGTTGGTTTCTAGAGCTGTTGCACATGAAACTTTCCTTATCATGGAACTGTAATTATTCTCGTATTGTATTCCGCTAGATACGCTAAATGTTCAGGATCGTCAGGATAATGCTCCGCGTCAAGCGGATAGGGGAACCCGCTCATATTGTGGAAAGGTATAGGGTCTACTGTAAAGTCAAACCCGTAGCCCCAGTTTCCAGTTTCATCTTTAAACCAGAGCGCAACAAAGAAGAAATAGTCTCTTTCCATCCCTTCTGCCAGCGGCGCGAGATCAGCAACGGGGAACAACAGGGAAACTTCGTCGCCTTGTCTTCCGATTACAAACATGTCATCTTCATTAAGCACCAGTTCAGTTACGTCGCCGTACCGCGTGAAGTTCCCTGAAGAAGCTGACCCTGAGCTGAATACTTTGTACAGGTTAGCATATGGATCAACTCTTTGAATTGTACTGTTTACTTCCGAGGATGTGTCTACTCCAATATAATCGAAGGTCACATTCCAGAAATTGCTTATTCTAATCGAGTAATCATCAGTGAGAAACAGACCTGTCAAGTCTACAACAAAAGTTCTGGCGACGGCGTCAGGCGGTATCGGAAACTGCCTGTCCTCTTGGACACGCACCCAAGTGCCGTTCGCATCTTTAACTTCTATGTAAGGCGCTGGCGTAATCTGCGTTCCAGCGGGCACTGGATTGTCTGGGTCGAAGAACTTGCCTATCCAAGTGTTGTAGTCGTCAGCTGAACCCCAATCCACTATTCCTCTGACTACGAGTTTGATTTGTTCTGCGTCAGATAAATCACCTAAATCTAAGGTTAATCTGTTCCATGACATGTTGTCCCATGATTGGCTTTGAATTCCGTTGACTCCAGGCGTGAACACATCGTCTATAGTTTGTATTTGGGGCAGAACGTTTTCGCCTTTTTCGTTGACAGCAGATAGCGGCGAAGATGGAGTTTTGCTCACTGTGTAGATTTTGCCCATGTATGCTGGGTCAAGGTATTGCTCGACCATGGTTGAGTAAACATTCACGTCCGACGGGTGATCAACAACCATCAAGTAAGCCGCATCCAAGTAAAAGATTTCGTTCCATTTTTGGAGCAAAGTCATCTCGTAATAACCGTTTCTTGCTTGTAGCTGTGTCCCGTCCAAGGGGATGTAGTCCCATGGGTTATTTCTCCAATAGACAATTGGCCACTCTGGGTCGTCGGTAATGTAATTCATGTATCCTAGCCAGCCATGGTTTGAAACTTCTGCCACATAAACGTCAGTGGTTCCGTTCCAAATGAACAAAGAAGGACAGGACGTGCCCGACTCGTAAAACGCGGTGAGGCTCATTGCCGTTGTAAGGCGTATTGTTCTAGTGGGGTTTGTAGAACGATCTTCCCAATACAAAAACGCGTGTTCACCACTTGGATCTGTGATTGGCAGTGATATTGTGTACTGACCCTCAGCTAAAAGTTGTTTGTATGGTGTTCTCGCGTGCTGACCGTTTATGGTGAAGTCTGCTCCCCCCTCATCAGGCACTGGAGACAGATTAATACTAAGAGTATGCATGCCTGCTGGAACTACTTTGAACGCGCCAAACAAGTTGTTCACTTTAACCTTATGTATTCCTTCGGTCGTTGCTTGGACACTGAATTCTACAGGTCTGCTGCCCCCTGCACTTAACATCACCGTTGCAGAATCCGCTAAGCTGTCGTCAACCATAAGTTCCACCTGAAAAGTTTCCATTTCAGTTCCGGTGTTTTTTGCGGTAACTTTGATGTTTACAAAGTCACCAGCGGAGACTTCGTATGGGTTTACAATCATGTTAGAAAGTGTTATGCTGCTGACTTTCGGAATCACCTCTTTAACTGTGAACGTTCCAGTCAAGTTGCCCAATGTTACAGAATAAGTTCCTTTGGCACTTTCAATATCTGTGAATTCCACAAGGGAAGACACGCCGCCTGCCAGCCGAATTGTTTGGTTTTCTTTTATTACATCATTAATTATAAGGCTGAGCGTGCAATTGTCGGATAAATCTCCGATATTAGTTAAATTAGCCGAAATGGAGACGGGTTCACCTACATCTACTTGAAGCGGATTAATGACAAGATCGGTTACCGTGAACTCCGCTGGCTTAAGCGCGACAGCCACCAGACCTTGGTTAGCAAGGTAAAAATAAATTCCAGCAGCGACCGCTACAATAAGCACATCTACTAGAAAAATAGCTTTCAGTTTAGCCATAGCAGATCGAGAGCGCATTTTATGCCTCATGTTGATACCTAAGAAAGTTTGCTACACATTTAAGTTCTTCGGAAACTCGTTTTTCGAAGACTGGCAAGCGGCAAAGCAACCGCGAAAGTATTATTGGCTGAACATTATTTGAAGAAAAACTGCATGCGCCACCGCTGAATAAGAATTGCTTTAGAGTACTGTGAGGGGTTGGGAAGAAGCCGCTCCTTTTCCCCGAATGGACTGGGCGGGATTCGAACCCGCGGCCTCCACGATGCCAACGTGGCGATCGTACCAGACTGATCTACCAGCCCTCAGACACACTAAGCACAAACAAAAAACATTTAAGCGTTTTGTATCGCTTAAGATGAGATCGTTTAGGGGATGGAGTTGGAATCTGTTGGCTGCGTTTAATAGCTTGCTAAAAACATTGTTTGTGGAAAGTCTTATATATTTGGGTGGATAATCCAACCATAATTTAGTCGGGGAAAAGGAAAAATGGTGAAAAAGAAGGTTATTGCGGTTGTTTTAGTGTTAATAGCTATTCTCGCGGTCACAGTTGTTGTTTGGCAGCAGTTGGGTGTTTCCAGAGAGGGAAACTCTGGCACCATACGCGTCGTTGATGACATGGGAAGAAATGTCACCATAACCAGCTATCCTGAGAGAATAGTATCTTTGGCGCCCAGCACCACAGAGCTGCTTTTTGGTTTAGGGTTGTCTGATAAGACTGTGGGATCCGTGAATTATACTGGGTACGCCACGGAAGTTAAAAACACAATCGCGGCAGAAAACATAACCATAGTAGGCACTTTCAACAAGGTTAACATTGAACTGGTAACCAGCTTACAGCCTGACTTGATAGTGGCGTCAGGTGCATACCAGCAGGCACTGGCTGAAAAATTCACAGAGCAAGGAAAAACGGTTGTAATTCTAAATCCCACTAAATTCTCCGGAATACTCGCGGACATCACGTTGCTTGGAGAACTAACGGGACAAAACGAAAACGCAATGGCACTCGTTGACAGCATGCAAAGCAAAGTCGACGAAATCACTGCCAAAACAAGCGGTTTGAATACGCCAAGCGTCTACGTTGAATATTTCGTTGACAAAAACGGCTACTCAAGCTACGGCGCCAACTCGTACATAAACGAGTTAATTGACATGGCTGGCGGAGTCAACGTCTTTGCAGGCTTCGCAGGTCAGTACATAACAACATCAGATGAAGAAATCCTCAAAGCAAACCCTGCAATTATCGCAATCTCTAAGGGAGCCATGTCCAAATTAAGCGGCATCACACCAGACTCAATCAAAGCCCGAGAAAGCTGGAACCAGATAAGCGCAGTGCAAAACAACAAAATCTACGAAATTGACGAAGCACTCCTAACAATCTGGGGACCCAGAATCGTTAACGGTCTAGAGGCGCTGGCTGAGGTAATTCACCCAGAAGTTTTCAACGCAACCACAACACCATGAGATAGCATTACTCGTTGAGTCAGGAGACACATACACTTGGACAGAGGAATTTGACAGGTGCGGGCTGCAGCGCTTTTTTCTGGCGGTAAAGATTCACTCTATGCTACTTATCTGGCTGAAAAGCAAGGATACACGGTTGATAATTTGATATGCCTAATTCCGAATCTTCCTTGGCCTTCGCCTCACGCTGCGAATATCCAATGCCTAACCATGCTGGCAGACTCGATGAAGAAACCCCTTACCATTATTGACTATAAACAGGGTGAAGAAAGCCTAGTTCAGGAACTTAAACGTCTCAAAGTAAATGCACTAATCGCGGGAGACGTTGATGGAGAGCAGCATGTAACGCATCTTACAAAGGTCTGCGGCAGTGCAGAAGTGAAATTGCTAGAGCCTCTTTTAGGACTAAACAGTCTCGTTCTTTTACATGAAATGATGAGTTTAGGTTTTAAAGCTATGATAGTAGGCGTTGATGTGCAACACGTTGATGAAAAGTGGTTAGGTTTCATATTGAGTGCTGAGACCGTGAACCTTTTTCTCGACCAAAATAAAAATATCGATCCTCTTGGCGAGTATGGAGAATACCACACGATAGTCACCGAGTGCCCACTTTATTCGAAGCCTTTCAGACCGATTATTTCCCAAAGAATTACTGGAAAAAATTTAAGGTATGCTATTATATCTCTCACATAGTATTCCTTTTAGCAAATGCCTTACTAGATGGAGACGTATGGGAAGAAGGCTAAAAATTGAAGACGCTGAGTATACCCGTGAACACAGGTGACGCTGAAAAAAAATATTTCAAACGATTTGCCAGATGGAAAATAATTCTTGTCCTGTTAATCGTGGCGTTAATATTCATAATAGCTATTGCTGCAGCAATAGGACCTGTCCAAATTTCACCGTTAGAAGTCTACAAAATAATTCTCCAAAAAATACCGTTCCTAGGCAACATAATCCATGTTGATGCACCACTTGTTGATCAAGAAATAGTACTTGCAGTGCGGTTACCCCGCGTCTTGGCGGCAGCCCTCGTTGGAATCTCCCTTGCCAGCTCGGGAGCTGTCTTACAAGGATTACTGCGAAACCCAATAGCTGACCCTTTCATTATAGGCATATCTGCTGGAGCTAGTTTGGGAGCAACCATCGCTATGGTATCAGGTATTGGAGCCTCTGTTTTGGGAATTCTGTATTCAGTTCCAATAGCAGCGTTTCTGAGCGCGGTGGGCACAGTGTTCCTAGTATACAACCTTTCAAAAACTAGAGGCTTTATGTCCATGCTGACTTTGCTTTTGATTGGTGTTGCAGTCACCAGCCTTTTTTCCGCGTTGGTATACCTGATCATGCTGATGAGTGATGTGCAGTCAGACGGGATTCTGTTCTGGATGTTCGGAAGCCTTGCTATGGCAGGTTGGAACTATATCTATTTGTCGTTTCCCTTTATCATCGCTGGTTTAGGCGTGATTTTCTATTTTGCCAGAGATTTGAACATGATTGCTCTTGGTGAAGAACAAGCACATCATCTTGGCGTAGACACTGAAACATTGAAGAAAATCTTGCTATCCTGTGTAGCCTTAGTAACCGCAGCGGCAGTTTCCATCAGCGGCACTATCGGTTTCATCGGATTAATTATCCCGCATATACTGAGAAGTCTGGTAGGTCCAGATCACCGGATTCTGATACCTGCATCCGCTTTGGCTGGAGCAATCGTGCTGATTTTATGCGACACGTTGGCGCGCACAGCCATGAGCCCAGATGAAATGCCAATTGGTATAATAACTGCAATGTTAGGCTGCCCATTTTTCATTTACCTGTTACGTAACAGAAGAGGCTCTTGGTCCAGTAAATGATAAGCCAGCATTTATGGATATAGTGAAAAGAATTTAAGAAAAAAAGGGTTTAGTAGTTTTCGCACCAAACCTCAAAGAAGCTTTTCGGGTGATCGCACACGGGACATTTCTCGGGTGCTTCGCTGCCCTCATAAACGTGACCGCAGTTTCTGCATTTCCATTTGATTGGCGTGTTTTTCTTGAACACTTTGCCTTGTGTCACGTTCTCCAGTAGTTTCAGGTATCTGCGCTCATGATAAGCTTCTACTTTGGCGACGTTACGGAAGGTTGCGGCTATGTCTTTGAAGCCTTCTTGCTCAGCTACGTCTGCGAAGTTGGGGTAGATTGTGCCCCATTCCATTTTTTCGCCTTCCGCTGCCTCCTTCAGATTGTCCGCGGTTGACGCGATTACGCCTGCAGGGTAAGCGGCTTTCAACTCCACCATTCCGCCTTGAAGAAGCTTGAAAAACAGTTTCGCGTGTTCCTTCTCGTTGTCAGCTGTTTCCTCGAAGATGACGGCTATCTGCTCATAGCCTTCTTTTCTGGCTGCGCTAGCAAAGAAATTGTATCTGGTTCTGGCTTGGGATTCGCCTGCAAATGAGGCTAAAAGGTTTTTTTCGGTTTTGCTACCTTTAAAATTCATAATCTCTTCTCCTGTACATAGCGTATTTTAAGCGTAAAATAAAAAGGGTTCCCTGTGACTGACGTTTTTTGATGAGTGCACTTATTGTGCTCTGTGGTGACTACCCCCTCCCTTTTAAATAGGCTGAAACTTTTCAACATGCTATTGGTTGTGGAAGGCGCCAATAGTGACCTACCCCCTATAGATGAACAAACTTTTTCTTAGGTTATCTACATTTTATTGGTTCCTGAATATTGAATAAACAAGCAGACTTTAAAAGACGATAAGATATATTTGTTTTGGGGAACAGAATTGAGTTATAGACATGTTGCATCTTTTGGAAAAAGACAAGAATATTCCATTATAGCAGAGCTACTGAAGAGAAATTACGATGTATATCTAACTCTTGTTGACGACCAACAGATAGACTGCATAGTTCGAATAGGTGATAAAAAACCGAAATATGTGGACATACAAATCAAAGCACGGTCAAAAGATTGCGATTCCATGAATGCGGCAAGGTTTGCTGGGATGAAAATCGAAAATCCGAGAGAAAACTACTTTTTTATTTTCTATTCGGAACAACTTGGAAAGACTTGGGTCATTCCGTCATTAGATATTGTGAATAAAATCGGGTCTATGAATAAGCAAGGAAAGAATAAAGGTAAATTCAGCCTAAACATGGCTGGGCATAGTATAAAGAATTCCGTGGCAATCGGAGATGGAATAACCGCAAAGAGATACGAACTATACGAAGGCGAAAAGGGGTTTAAACTGCTTGATAAAGTATTGAATGAGGAATAGACGTAGTGTGGAAAACTTGTTTTTGCAAGTGATTAATTTGCGTAAAATTATTTGACTTAGATAACTCAAGCATAACTTTTGTTCTCTATAGATTTCTGCAACGAATCGCTATTAGGCGGCAAATAGGCTTAGTCAAGAAAGTTTGACCCGTGAAAACGCCTGTTTAGTCAAGAAACCTTGACAAAAACCCTTTAATTGGAGACCCATCGTAGTATTACAGGGATAAGCATGAGTAAAAGCGCCGCACTACTGCTCGTTCTCGTCTTCCTGTCAACGTCATTCATCATCACAGCTAAACCTGTTTCCGCGGCTGACCTAGGCTCTTGGACAACTAAAACTCCAATTCCCCACGCAGAAGGTAACAGAGAAGCAGCTGCTGTGAATGGAAAAATATACGTTATGGGCGGCTCAATTAATTACGAGTATGACCCGTCAACGGATAGTTGGGTTGAAAAAATGCCCATGCCAACGCCAAGAGTGATTTTTGGAATCGCTGTTTGTCAAAATAAAATTTACGCGATAGGTGGAAGTATATTGTGGCCTCAAGGAAATGTAATTTACAATTCTGGTGTGAATGAGGTTTATGACCCGTCAACTGACACTTGGGAAACTAGAGAGCCGCTGCCGACAAACCGAAGCGAAATAGAGGCGAGTGTTGTTTGCGGCAAAATCCATTTGATAGGACCAGACAGCCATGACGTCTACGAAGTTGCTACCAACTCATGGACTACTAAAGAGCAGATGCCTCATGCTGTACATAGATTCGGCTCCGCTGTTGTCGATAATAAGATTTACGTTATAGGCTGGAATCGAACTCAGATATACAATCCTGATAGTGACACTTGGAGTCTTGGTGCTTCCTCTCTAACTTCTGTGTTCAGCGCTGGTGTTTGTGCAACGACAGGGGTAATGGCGCCCAAGAGAATTTATGTTATTGGTGGAAGTTACGATGGTCTGCAGGTACTTGAGAGTGGCGATACCCAAGTTTATGATCCTAAGAATGATTCTTGGACGCTTGGTGCGCCAATGTTGACTCCCTGCTTTGGACTGAAAGCTGTAGTTGTAAATGATAAAATCTATGCAATAGGTGGGACTTTGGGAATGTATTCTTCTGTAAACACGAATGAGCAGTATACTCCGGTTGGGTACGGCACTCCTGACCCCTCTTATGAAAACTCAACAGCAGAACCAGTCAATAACGATGATAGCAGGATAACAGGACTTGAGTCTACTGTTCTTGTCGTGTTTTCTGTCGCCGTTGTCGCTTTAGTCAGCGCAGGCTTGATCGTTTACTTCAAGAAGCGCAAGCATTAAGCTGAACCCTTAAAGACCAAATACTGTTTTCTGCAACGAACCACTATTAGGCGGCAAATATGATGGTGCTTTCAAAGTTTAGGCGCCCATTAGAAAATGAACAGATAATTCTTTCTTTGCTTTTTAGGAAACGCGTTTTTTCTGAGCGAAACATATATTTCTGTTTGTATACGCTAGTTTTTTGTAATTTAAAGAGGGACATGTCTCGATGGCAGAGAAGCAAAAAAAGCAAGCTGTCGACCTTGAACAGCTTCTGAACGCGGAAAAGAAGCGTGCAGAGGACTACCTAACGCGCTTGAAGTATTTGCAGGCGGATTTCGACAATTTGAAGAAGCGCCATGACCGCCAAATGGAAGAAACCAAAAACTACTGCACTGAACGCTTGGTCATCCAGCTTTTAGAGGTTCAAGACGAGTTAGAAATGGCGCTTAAGAACGCGCAATCCGCTGATTCTGCCAAAACGCTCATTGAAGGCGTTCAAATGACCCTTAAGAAGCTCAGAAAAGTTCTTGAGCAAGAAGGCGTTTCTCCCATAGAATGTGAAGCAGGCAAGGTTTTTAACCCGTCATGCCATAATGCTGTTGCCGTCACAGAGCGGGACGATGTTGAAGCCTGCGTTGTAACCGAAGAAGTGAGAAAAGGATATATCATGAAAGAAAAAGTGATTAGACCCAGCATCGCCAAAGTCGCAGTTAAGTCATCAAAATCACAAAAGGAGAAAGAAAAAAATGAGTAAATCAAAAACTGAAAAAGTTTTAGGAATAGACTTGGGAACCACAAACTCGGCAGCCGCCATCTATGAAGGCGGACGCGCCACGGTAATCCCAAGTGCTGAAGGACCCACGATGGCGGGAAAAATGTTCCCTTCAGTAGTTGCCTTCACGAAAGATGGGCAGCTCTTGATAGGGGAACCGGCAAAACGCCAAGCAACCGCCAACCCTGAAGGAACAATTTTTGAAATAAAAAGGAAAATGGGAACAACGTACAAGGCAAGTGTTTTCGGGAAAGAGTACACGCCGCAGCAGATTTCAGCGTTTATTATGCAGAAAATCAAGAAAGACGCGGAAACCTACTTGGGCAGTACAATACGGAAAGTGGTCATAACGGTTCCAGCGCATTTTGACGATAACCAGCGGCAAGCCACGAAAGACGCGGGTGAAATTGCAGGTTTCGAAGTTATGCGCATCGTAAACGAGCCTACCGCTGCATGCCTCGCCTACGGCATAGACAAGCTGGAAAAAGAAATGAAGATACTGGTTTTCAGTTTCGGCGGCGGCACCCACGACGTTACACTTATGGACTTCGGCAAAGGCGTGTTCCAAGTGCTCTCCACAAGCGGCGATACGCAGATAGGCGGAACTGACGTGGACAAAGCGTTAATGGACTATATAGTGGACGAGTTCAAAAGGCAAACAGGTATAGACATCACCAATGACAAAATGGCTGCGGCGCGGCTGAAGGAGGCAGCGGAAAAAGCAAAGATAGAACTGTCAACGCTGATGAGCACAGACGTTGATTTGCCGTTCATAGCATCTGACAATTCAGGACCCAAACATTTGCATCTTACAGTAACAAGAACCAAACTTGAAAGTTTAGCGCAACCTATAGTTCAAAAAACCCAAAAAACTCTACTCAAAGCACTTGAAGACGCCAAGTTGACGCCTAACGGCGTGGACAAGATAATTCTCATCGGCGGCATGACACGAATGCCACTGGTGCAACAGTTTGTCGAGAAAATCTTGGGCAAACCTGCAGAGCGCGGCGTTGACCCCATGGAATGCGTCGCCATAGGCGCTGCCATACAGGGCGCAGTTATCACAGGCGAAGTTACAGACCTGCTGTTGCTGGATGTTACGCCGTTATCGCTTGGCGTGGAAACTTTAGGCGGCGTATTCACGAGAATAATTGATAAGAACACGACAATTCCCACAAAAAGAACCCAAGTGTTCACGACGGCGGCGGACTTTCAAACAGCCGTAACAGTCCATGTGCTTCAAGGAGAACGGGCGATGGCAGCGGACAGTGTGTCCCTAGGACAGTTTAATCTTGTTGACTTGCCGCCAGCGCCGAGAGGCGTGCCACAAATCGAAGTCACTTTTGACATTGACGCCAACGGTATATTGAACGTGACCGCCAAGGACTTGGGAACGGGAAAACAAGCCAAAATAACGATTACGGCATCCACGAAGCTGTCGAAGGAAGAGAAGGAGCGCATGGTCAAAGATGCTGAGCAGTTCTCGGAGCAGGATAAGAAGAAACGCGAAGAAGCTGAACTGAGAAACAACGCCGACGGCATGATTTACACCGCAGACCGAACCAAAAAGGATCTGGCGGATAAGCTGACGCAAGAGCAAACAGGCAAGATTGACGCGGCGGTTTCCGCTCTGAAAGACGCTTTAGCCAGCAACGACATGACAAAAGTAAAAGCTAAAACAGATGAACTGCAGAAAGTTCTGCAGGAAGTTGGCACGGCGATTTATCAGCAAGCAGCCGCGGAACAGGCAAAACAGAAAGCACAAGCTGGTCAAGCAAGCCAAGGACCTTCGGCATCGCAAGGCGGTGGCGACAAAAAAGTTGTGGACTCGGAAGACTACGAAGTGAAGTGACAAGCCGAAAGAGTTTTGATTAGGAATTTGCATTTCGGATTTAGCGGTAAAGCTCATGGTTGAAAAAAGAGATTACTACGAAGTTCTCGGCGTATCCAAAAACGCTTCCAAAGACGAAGTCAAAGACGCCTACAGAAAACTAGCTATGCAGTACCACCCTGACAGGAACAAGGCGCCCGACGCAGAAGACAGGTTCAAGGAAATATCCGAGGCATACGCCGTTCTATCCGACGAACAAAAAAGACAACAGTACGATACGTTAGGTCACGCGGGATTTGATCAGCGCTACACAGCTGAAGACATTTTCCGCGGCGCAGATTTCGAAACAATACTCAGAGACATAGGCTTCGGCTTCGGAGACCTTTTCCGCACCTTCTTTGGCGGCGGATTCGGCGGAGGCGACTTCAGAGAAAGAAGCAACATAGGTCAAGACCTAGCCTACGAACTGGAAATAACACTGGAGGAAGCTGCAAAAGGAACCGAGAAGGAAATCGTGGTACCGAGAACCGAGAAATGCGAAGTCTGCGGCGGTTCAGGCGCCAGCCCAGGCACTTCAGCCAAAACTTGCCCGAAATGCAACGGCGCAGGTCAAGTCAGGAACATGCGAAGAAACAGTTTCCTCACTTACGTGCAGGTAACGCCTTGCTCTGAATGCAGAGGAAGAGGCACGCTGATAGAATCGCCCTGCAATGAATGCCATGGCACGGGACTGGTGAAAAAACGCCGCAAGATAAACGTGAAAGTACCCGAAGGCATAGATGAAGGATATCAGCTTAGGCTTAGAGGCGAAGGCGAAATGGCTCCCAACGGAGGCGAAGCTGGCGACCTCTACGTTCTCGTTCACATTAAACCTCACGAATTGTTCATGCGAGAAGGCGACGACCTCTGGCATGTACTAATAATCGGTTATCCCCAGGCAGCCCTTGGCACAGAAGTCACAGTACCCACTTTGGATGGACCGACAACATTGAAAATAAAGCCGGGAACGCAGGCGGGCGAGACCATGCGGTTAAGAGGAAAAGGCATGCCACGTTTCAGGGGTTACGGCAAAGGCGACCTTTTGGTGCGTGTTGGAATTTCAGTTCCTGAGAAGTTGACGGCCAAGCAGCGGGCGCTGTTGGAGCAGTTGGCAGAAGAGTTCAATCAGGATGTTAAGCATGGGAAAAGCAGGTTTGGGTTTTAAGCCGTAAATTCAAACCGTGCTATTAGAGAAAAGTTTTTAATGGAACGCCATGCGAATATAATATAACGTCATTTGAGGGGAAATTGTATGGCACTCGATTTAACCACTTTAGCCATAAGTCTGATAGTCAACATCATTGTTCTGGTGCCAGTGCTATGGATTGCAGGAAGGCTTTTAGCGGGCAAAGATAAGGCAAAGCTCACTGATGCCATTTGGATTGTAGTTCTTGGAACCGTGATTGGCGCGATTATTCAATACTTCTTTGCAGGTGCAGGTCTTATCGCGGCCATAATAGTGCTGATCATTTGGCTAGCTTTAGTGAAACACTTTTTCGACACAGGCTGGATAAAGGCGTTTATAATAGCTGTAGTGGCTATACTGATCTGGATAGTAATAGCTGTGATAATAGGAATAATAATCGGAATAGCCATAATCGGCGGCGGACTGCTACTCTAGCACAAAAACCACACTTTTCTCTCTTTTTCTTTTGTTTCCACGTTTTCAGCGAGAACGTTTTCACTTACTGCTTTAATTCTTTATTTAGTATATTCGAAAATCTCGTGTTCGAAATATAGTGGTCTGATAAAAGCTGCCCATCGTTCACCAAATTGAAAACGGCGTAGATTGACGGAGCTGCCTACGCGTGCTCGGGCGTTTTCAACTCAACAACGTTTATTTTTAAACCCTTTTTCTCGATGGTTTCGCCCAGTTCGCTCATGAAACGGTTAACCCATGGACACTGATTTGAGTACGCAATGTTTAGGCCGTCATAACTGGTGAGGTTACTTTCGCAATCTTTGAATTTCGGCTCTGCCGCTTTTCTCAGCTGCTTAACCAGCAACGTGAAAACGCCTGATGTTTGTACTTCCCTGAACCCGTTTTTAATGAAAAGGTCTTTCTTCGCCATGAACGGTCCTTCACTTGCCATTACGGCGACGCCAGCTTTTCCCTGCGCTTTCGCGTCTTTGACGCATTCTTCAACCAGAAGCGAACCATAGCCTTTATTCTTAAATGCATTAGGATTAACCCAGATGCAGTGAATAAACAAGTAGTCTTTCGCCTCCACTGCCCGCCAAGCATTTTCTCCTGGCACGTATTCGATGAAGCCATGGTATTTCTTGTCGTTTTCAAGATAAAGCAACTTGATTTTTAGTCCTTCTGAAAATCGCTGTTTAAGCCATTTGGCTTTAATCTGGTAGCCAATGTTGCTTGGGTTCAGAAAACAGGTAGGCGTGTACTGCGAAATATTTTCTTCGTTAACGTCAATTATTATCGGATTCATATTTACCGCTATTCCTGTGTCTATGCAACTTTAAAGCCGTAATTGGAGGAGTCTCTACTTTTCTTATTCGAATTCTATGGTTGAAGGCGGTTTGTCCGTTATGTCGTAGAGGCATCTGACAACGCTGGGTATTTCCTCTGTTATCCTCGCCGAGATTTTCATCAGTATTTCATAAGGAACATGTCTAGCCTTAGCCGTTACAGCATCTGTTGAGTCTACAATTCTAACGGTGACGATGTTGCCGTAGACTCTTTTTCCCTTCTTGATTCCAGTTGCCTTATCGTTGTGAAGCACAGCGAAATTCTGGAAAGTTCCAAGCTTCGTGGTTTCTTCTTCCACGATTTCAGTGGCTTTTCGCACAACCGCAACTTTCTCGGGGGTTACCTCGCCAAGAACTCTCAGCGATAAAGCTGGACCTGGAAAAGGCATTCTTTCAGAGATTTCCTCTGGCAAGCCTAGTTCGCGAGCTACCTTGCGGACATCTGGCTTGAACAGTTCCCGTAACGGCTCAAGAATCTTGTAGCCGTAAATCTCGGGGTTTATGCCAATCTGCTCCAAAACGTTGTGTTGAGATTTTATTCCCCCAACGGTTTCCATGACATCAGCCTTAATCGTTCCCTGCGCAATGAATCCAATTTGCTCTTCCTTGGCGGCTTTGCCTAACGTCTTGTAGAACTTGTCTCTGAAGGCTTTCCGTTTTTCTTCAGCGTCTGTTTTCCCTTTGAAAACAGCAAAGAACTCTGCTTTGGCATCAATATACTTGGTTTTGATGCGTAAATTCTTGAGAGTTTTCACCACAAATTCTGGTTCGCCTTCTCTTCGAAGACCATCATCTATGAAAACCGCCACTAACTTTTCGCCCACAGCCTTGTGAACTAAAGCGGTTGTAACAGTGCTGTCAACACCGCCAGAACAGGCGGAAATTACCTTGCTTTCACCAACAATTTTTTGGATTTCTTTCAGGGAGTTTTCCACGAATTTCTTTGCGTCAAACACTCTCTTCTCCTCCAAACCTCAGTTTTTTAAGTGTGAAATAAGCCAACTTGCCTTTTTAGCTTTGCCATTCACGATTTATTAAAACAGCGCCAACTCTGCGCCTTCAGGAAAAACTCAGTTAAAGATGCTAAACGCTTATCTGAGTTATGGAATATGAAAAGAAAATAAGAAAGATTATTTTGCCAGCTGCTTGCGCAACTCTTCATACGTCGCTTTGATGTCTTCGATTGATCCTTCGTCTTCAATTGTTGAGGTGTCGCCGAGTGGTGTTCCAGAGAGAACCGCTTTC
The DNA here is from genome assembly GCA_964620515.1 of uncultured Candidatus Bathyarchaeia archaeon. Lineage (GTDB taxonomy): Archaea > Thermoproteota > Bathyarchaeia > Bathyarchaeales > Bathycorpusculaceae > CAZUHG01. The sequence continues at coordinate 3,091 of CAZUHG010000015.1, read as the reverse complement.
AGTAGTCTGCGCATGATTTTGCCGCTGCGTGTCTTTGGCAACTTGTTGACCATGACTATTGCTTCTGGAGTAGCGATTGGACCGATTGTTGTGCGAACATGCTTTACTAGTTCAGCGCGTAATTCGTCGGATGGCTGGAAGCCAGTTCGCAGCGTGACGAATGCTACTGGAACCTCACCTTTCACTGCGTCTTCTTTACCCATGACTGCTGCTTCAGAAACTGCTGGATGAGCGACCAACGCGCTTTCGAGTTCGACTGTGCCAATTCTGTGTCCTGCTACCTTGAGGACTTCGTCTGCTCTGCCGAGAAGCCAGAAGTACCCATCAGGGTCGCGGATTGCGTAGTCGCCTGAAACGTAGACACCTGGCCATCTGCCGAAATATGCTTGCTTGTAGCGGTCTGGGTCTTTCCAAAGAGTCATTAACATGCCTGGCCAAGGTGACTTGATCACTAGAACACCTTTGTTGCCTGCGCCCACTGGTTGGCCTTTCTCGTCGTATATGTCCACGTTGACTCCTGGCATGGGCGTGGTTGCGCTGCCGGGTTTTAGGGGTGTTAGCTCTATGCCTGAGGCGGGGGAGATCATGAAGCCGCCTGTTTCAGTTTGCCACCAAGTATCGATGATGGGGAGCTTTTCTTTGCCTACTACGCGGTAGTACCATTTCCATGCTTCAGGGTTTATTGGTTCGCCTACTGAGCCCAAGATTCGCAGGGTGCTTAAGTCGTGTTTTAGTACCCATTGCTCGCCGAATTTCATGAACATCCTTACAGCGGTTGGCGTGCCGTAGAGAATTGTGATGCAGTGCCTTTCTATCATGTCCCACCAGCGATCTTGAGCTGGGTAATCTGGGGTTCCTTCAAATAGGAATGTGGTTATTCCCATACTTAAGGGTGCATAAACGTTGTATGTGTGACCGGTAATCCAGCCGATGTCAGCAACGCACCAGTAAATATCCTCATCGGTTGGGTCGAACGCCCATTTAAGAGTCCAATAAGCCCAAACGAGGTATCCGCCTATGCCATGTTGGACGCCTTTTGGTTTGCCCGTGGTTCCTGAAGTGTAGAGGATGAACAGTGGATCAGTTGATTTCATGCTTTCTGGTTCAACATAAGCGTTTGCGCCTGCACTTGCAAGAGCATCACTGTACCATACGTCTCTGCCTTCTTTCATTTGGACAGGCTGACCTGTGTGTTTGATAACAATAACTTTTTCGATGCCAGGCATGATTGGTAGTGCACGGTCTGCTGTGTCTTTGATAGCAACTGTTTTGCCTCTGCGGAAGGAACCGTCAACTGTTATGAGGAGTTTTGCTCCGCAATCGTTTACGCGGTCTGCTAAGGCTTCAGCGCTGAATCCTGAGAAGACTACTGCGTGAACGCCACCGATGCGGGCGGTTGCCAGCAAAGAGATTGGCAATTCGGGGATGACAGGCAGGAAAACTGCGACGCGGTCGCCTTTTTTGATGCCGTAGTCCTTTAGGGCTTTGGCGAGTTTGTTTACTTCGCGGTATAGTTGGTAGTAAGTGTAAGTTTTTACTTCTCCCATTTCGCCTTCCCAAATGTAGGCAAGTTTGTTTTTGCGGTTGCTTTTAACGTGTCTGTCTAGTGTATTGTAGGAAATGTTGAGTTCTCCATCAGGGAACCATTTAAAGAATGGCGGGTTTGAGTCATCCAAAACTTTGCTGAACGGCTTTAACCAGTCGATGGCTTTGGCTTTTTCAGCCCAGAATTTTTGTGGGTTCTTTATTGATTTTTCCCATTCTTGTTGCCTTTTTTCTCCAGAGGACACTTTTCCGATACTTGGATAGAATTTTTCGTTGAAGGGTAAACTAGTTTCAGACATATTTAGGTCGTTCCGTAAATTTTATTCTGGAGAGAGTTCAATTCAGAGGATATAAAGTTTTTCAGCCATTTTTCAGGAAAATAAAAAGAAAGTGCCCTTTTTGCGACTTCAGAGTCTGGAAAACCCTGCAAAACTTGCAGAGGAATAAAAAAAGCGAAAGCTTCAAGGAATTTTGAGAAACTAGCTTTGTATGGCGTCTTTGAATGTTACAAGTTCAACGTTTAATGCTGGCTTCACTGCTTCTGAAATGCGAGAGGCAACTATTCGTTTTATGTTTCTTTCGCCTGCCATGTCCACAATCCGCTGAGTGATTATGCCGTCGAACACTACAGTGTCAACGTGGCTTGCTTGTTGGAGTTTTTCAGCCAACTGGCTCACAGGCAACCGTTCCATCTGTTCAAGCTTCTCGTTGAGAAGAACCGCTTCAAGTGTGCCCTGCAACGCCTTTGCTGCGTGGCTGATGGTGTCTGGAACTTCCATTTTTGGTCGTTCTCTCTTCGGCTTCAAAATGTCGGACACTGGAATGCGAGCATCTAAAGCTTCGCTGATTTCTTTGCAGTTGCATTCTTCAATTTCCTTACCTCTGGGTGCGCGACCAACAAAGCGTATGTTCGTGACTTGCAAGAGTTCTTTAAGAATTAAATCTCCACCTCTGTCTCCGTCTAGTAATGCGGTGCATTCTTTTTCTTTGGTGAGTTTCTTTATTGACTCTGGAACTTTGGCGCCTTCAAGTGCTACTGTGTTCTGGATTCCGCATCGCATTAGGTTTATTATGTCTGCTCGTCCTTCTACGATTATGATTTCTTTTGCGCTGTCGAGTTCTGGTCCTGCAGGTAGGTCTTCTGGTCCGTATTTTTCGACTTTGCCGAGTTTCATGGTGTCAGAGATTTGTTTGTAGACTTCGTCTACGGTTGGCATTGATTCTATGTTCCATTTGTGCAGGATTTCTTTGGCTCGGTCAATGATTACTTTTCGTCTTGCTTCTCTGACGTCTTCTACTTTGTCTAGTGACACTTTGGCTGAGCATGGTCCTACGCGGTTTATGCTTTCTATGCTGGCGGCGATTAGGGCTGTGGAAACGCGGTCTAGGCTGGTTGGGATTGTTATGGTGCCTGTGGTGCGGTCGTTTTTGGAGTGTAAGTCGATTTCTATTCTGCCGATGCGGCCTGTTTTCTGGAGTTCTCTGAGGTCGAGTTCTGGTCCGAAAAGTCCTTCTGTTTGTCCGAAAACTGCGCCTATAACGTCTG
>CAZUHG010000014.1:0-26407 GCA_964620515.1 uncultured Candidatus Bathyarchaeia archaeon | reverse complement strand
TGCATTTAACGCTGGAACACCTTCAAAATCATGTACAAAAAAACGCCTAAAAAAAGCATAATAGTTGAGCGAGAATATGCCGCCTAGGATTAAACGCCAACTTCATCAAAGAAACCGAGAAGAAGCTTCGCCACTTTCTCGCCTAACTCAGTTATCATATAATACTTCTTAAGCGGGTCAATGCGCTCACTCTTAGCCAAACCCAACTGCTCAATCTCGATCATCCTCGCCCTGAAAGTGCCATCACTCAACGTCAACTTGTTCTTCCGCATGAAATCCTTCGCTTCCTTCCATTTCCCACGATTGACATGAAGCAGCAAAATACAGTCTATAGCATGATCCTTCTCAAGCATCGCCTTTACTGCAGACAACTTCGGGTCAGTTAGAACGTGCTTAATCTTCTCCTCTTCTCCACTTTTCTTCATTACCACCAACTCACACCTGTTTTTGTATTCTAAATATAGCAAAACACCCTTTTAAGATTTAACCTATATTACGATTTATGAAACATATCTGGAGACGCCCCCCTTCAGATAACGAAATATAACCGAAAACCTAAGCCAACTTTCAAACAGCCTAGGCGTCTCTGCGAGGCTACCCCCTCCCTTTTAAATAGGCTCAACCTTTTCAACATGCTAACGGCTGCGGAAAACGCCAATAGGGACTTATCCCCTATAGGTTTTATGCAATCTGTCGCCACTAGGCGCAAAATATGCTGATTAAGCGCTCAGAACTCCTTTGCTTTGCATAGCAGAGTCTGTGGAATCAGGCAAGGAAGAGTTATTAACTGAAAATGTGCTTAGCATAGGCTATGCCCGACAAAGTACATTGCGCCCACATTCTTGTTAAATCCGAGAGCGAAGCTAAAGCCGTGTTGGAGCGGTTAAAGAAAGGTGAAAAGTTCGGGAATGTTGCCCGAGCAGTTTCACGTTGTCCTTCTGGGAAGAACGGCGGCGACCTTGGCACGTTCACGCGAGGCAAGATGGTTAAAGAGTTCGAGAATGCTGCTTTTGCGCTTGGGAAGGGCGAAGTTTCAGGCGTTGTAAAGACGCAGTTTGGTTGCCACATAATCAAGCGGTTAGAGTAGGCTTAGCCGCTTTTTTACATTTATATCCGACACGCCACACAAACTAGACGCATAGAACTTATTATGTTAACAGTCTTCACGCGACAGAGGAATTGTTAGATGACTCACCAGAAAACTCAAATCAAAATAAGCGGAATGCACTGCGCCGCCTGCGCACAAACAATAGAAAAAACGCTCTCGAAAGCGAAAGGCGTGGCAAAAGCACGGGTGAACCTGACAACAGAAACCGCTTACATCGAGTACGATGATGCGTACACTGATGAGGAGAAGCTGAAAGAGGTCATCAGAAACACTGGTTACGAAGTGGCTGAAGAAATCCAGACGGTTACGCTGCGGATTGGAGGAATGACCTGCGCGTCCTGCGCCCAAATAATCGCCAAAACACTAAGGAACACTGAAGGCGTGAAAGACGCCAACGTTAACTTGGCGACCGAAAAGGCAACCGTAAGCTTCTACTCCACAAAGACAAGCTACGCAGAAATCAAAAAAGCCATCGAGGACACAGGCTACCAAGTTCTCGGAAGAGAAGACAAAAAAGCAAGGTTCGAGGAAGAAGCGACTAAAGAGCAGCAAACCTTAGCAGCCGCCAAAAGAAAAGCCCTCCTCGCGTGGGCGTTCACCATACCCATCGTGTTCTGGATGATCCCAGACATGTTCCTCGGCGTGGCTCTGCCTAACGCCACAGTTTTCAACATAGGCATGATCGCGCTCGCCGCGCCAATGCTCTTCATTCCAGGATGGACCACGTACAAGTCAGCCGCCAAAGCCATCTGGCACCATAACGCTAACATGGATGTGCTGATCATGCTGGGCACGCTGGCGTCTTTCCTAACTGGACCAGCCTCGTTCTTTACTCCTTTAGCTAACTACGCTGGAGTAAGCGCAATGATAATGGCGTTCCACCTCACCGGCAGATACATCGAAGCCAAAGCGAAAGGCAGAGCGTCACAAGCCATAAGGCGACTCCTCGAGTTGGAAGCGAAAACCGCGAGAATCCTCAGAAACAGCAAAGAAGTCGAAGTTTCCATCGACGAAGTAGAAGAGGGCGACCTGATGATAGTGCGCCCCGGCGAAAAAATCCCCACCGACGGCGTCGTAGAAGACGGCGAAAGCGGCGTTGACGAGTCAATGGCTACAGGCGAATCCATGCCCGTGCAGAAAAAGCCTGGAGACCCTGTCATCGGCGCCACAATCAACCAACGCGGGCTCCTCAAAGTCAAGGCAACAAAGGTCGGGGAAGCCACTTTCCTTTCGCAAGTAATTAAAATGGTGGAGGAAGCACAAGGCTCGAAAGTGCCCATCCAAGAATTCGCAGACCGAGTCACAAGCTACTTCGTCCCAGCCGTTTTGAGCTTGGCACTGTTAACACTTGTGCTGTGGCTGGCGTTTCCCACAGTCATAGGCAGCGTCGGCGTCTGGGCAAGCCCATTCCTGCCATGGGTTGACCCAACACTTAGCATGGTGTCACTGGCCATATTCGCGACGGTGGCAACACTTGTCATCGCGTGCCCCTGCGCTCTCGGACTGGCAACACCCACCGTGCTGATGGTGGGAAGCGGCATGGGCGCTGAAAACGGCGTCCTAATCAGACGCGGAGAAGCCATACAAACGCTCAAAGACGTCAAAGTGATGGTTTTCGACAAGACAGGCACGATCACCAAGGGGCAACCTGAAGTGACGGACATTGTCCCAGCGGAAGGTTTCAGCGAAAAAGAAGTTCTGCTGCTTGCAGCCAGCGTTGAGAAAGGCTCTGAGCACCCGCTCGCCGAAGCCATCATTAGGAAGGCGGAAGAGGCAGGGCTGGAACTGCATGCGCTGAAGCGGTTCGAGGCGGTGACGGGCAGAGGAATAAAAGCGGAAATCGAAGGGCAAAGCGTTGTGCTGGTCGGCAACAGGAAACTCGTGGACGAAGCAAAAATCGACTACAGCAGCTTGGAACCAGCGCTTAAACGTTTGGAGGACGAAGCGAAAACCGCAGTGCTCATCGCCGAAAACGGCAAGTGCATAGGCATAGTTGCCGAAGCCGACACCCTTAAGGAGGATTCAGTAGCGGCTATTGCAGAACTGGAAAAACTGGGACTCCAAACCGCCATGCTCACAGGCGACAACAAGCGAACAGCAGAAGCCATCGCGCGGAAAGTCGGCATATCCAAAGTGTTAGCTGAGGTGCTTCCAGACAAAAAAGTAGCTGAAATCCGCAGGCTCCAAGAAGAAGCTGGGCTTGTCGCTATGGTCGGCGACGGCATAAACGACGCGCCTGCACTTACGCAAGCGAACGTGGGCATCGCCATAGGCACTGGAACCGACATAGCTATCGAAGCCGGCGACGTCGTGCTCGTGAGAGGCAGCTTGTCAGATGTGGTTAAAGCCGTAAAGTTGTCTCGTGCCACTTTTCGGAAGATACAGCAGAACTTGTTCTGGGCTTTCTTCTACAACATGATCATGATCCCATTCGCAATGCTGGGTCTCGCCCACCCAGTAATCGCCGAGGCAGCTATGGCAGTTAGTTCGGTAACTGTGGTTACAAACGCAAACCTTCTGAGACGCGTGAACTTGCGACCAGATTACCAAAAAAGGGAGGTGAAATGATGGCAAAAGATCTTGTCTGTGGAATGGATGTGGACGAAAAAACCGCAAAGTACAAAACGACATACCAGGGGAAAACCTATTATTTCTGTGCGCCAGGATGCAAGAAAACATTCGAAGAGAACCCGGAAAAGTACGTTGGCGGCTCCGCGGGGCATTCAGGTCATGGCTGCTGTTGCGGAGGACATTGCTAAGCGTCTGCGTTCAAGGTTTACGCAGCGTTTTTCTCCTTTAATTTTCGTGTTTTATCTTTTTCTAGAGCTTTGTCAACTTCTTCGCGTATAGTAAAGCCACCAATGTGCAAAACGGGCTCTTTTGTTTCTGGGTCTGTGACCATCGTCGCCGTGCATGGGTAGCTGTGATGCGCCTTGGCTATTGCGTCGTACAGAACGTCTTTTTGGGTGGAGACGCCTGCAAGTTTCCGTGCTATGTACCACGTGGAGCCGCACGGGGCGCTGCGAATGACAGCCGCATATTCAATCACTTCGTCTTTGCCGATTTTCATGGTTGAAATCTCCAGCAGCGGACGCCCCACTTTCGTTTCTTTGATGAATCTTGCGATTGTGGGTTTGTCTTTTTCAGGTTCCAGCGTGCAGAAAGGCTTCGGAAACGCGCACTCGATGCCTATTTCCCTGCATTTCTCCGTCAACTGCTTCTTTATGCCCGTGGGAACCTCTTGCCAATCCTCTATGGGCGCGATTAACGCTTTGATTCCCGCGTTCTTGATGTGCTGAGGCAGCTCCAGCAGCAGGTCTTTGTGCAGTCCCGACGCCAAGCAAACGTCGGCTTTCGGCAGCTTCCGGGGCATGTACTCTTCGGGGTTGTCGATGAACGCGGGCAGGTCAGAGGGGGCAGGCAGCTGGATGGCGGCGCGGACGTTGCACACGAAGCTGTAGACGTTGTATTTGCAGGAGTCGCAGTAGAGCCCGCAGGACTGGCAGAAACAGGGATCATTTATCAGGTTTCGGATTACGCGTTCCATGAAGTCTTGGCTGTAAACGAAGACTAACGAGACGCCATCTTTACTGCTTGTTTGGCTCATGCTTACCCGCTCCTGAACGCTCCGAGCAGCACGTGCTCCGCGAACAAATCCTCATTGAACGCGCCCACAAACTCGATTTTCTCGTTAATAATGACTTTCGGGACGCCAGTGACCGCGTACTTCTGGGCAAGCTGCGGGAATTCGCTGCTGTCTATGACGTCCGCTCGTATCAGGTCGCTTTCAACAGCCAACTTGTGGGCAACTGCCGCAGCCACGGGGCAATGGTGGCAGGTTAAACTGACGAAGACTTGAATGTGCACGGGCGCCTTGACTTCGGCGAGAATCTGCTTTGTCTTGTCCGAAAGGTCTGTTTTGCCCCTTGAGACGTTGATGACGGCTTCAATCAGGGTCTGCAGCTCGTACCCGTAAGGTATGCCGTAGATTCTCACGCCGTAATCCTTCTCACCGATAATAGCCAGCGCAGGAACCTTATCAATTCCGTATTTCTTGCCTTTGTCAGCGTCAGCCACGAAATCATAGACTTCGACCGTGATTTTGGCGTTCAAAGCTGCCAGCTCTTGGACGAGTTGCCGCGTGTCCGAGCAGAAACGGCACTCGAATTCTTGGGTGAAAACCAAGATTTTGACTGGATTAACCATTTTCTCTTTAAGGTCGTTCCTGAGAAAATCCTTCTTGTCATCTGGTATCAGATTCAACAACATACCTCCACAAACAAGCTGGCAGCAACAAATCTGCTTATTTAACTATAAACTCGGCACCCTTGCATATTATCTTTACGAGTTTTTTTCGTTTTTTATGCATACTTCAGTTGCTGTAACCTCGCATCCAGTGACAGTGAAGAAACTCATATAAACTGGTCTTAACAGAGAATTATTGTCTTTTGTTAGTAAACAAGGAGTTTTCAACATGAAAGTAAAATTGAGCAAAAGCCACCTTTCTTGGAGGAGGAGTGTTTGACACAGAAACTTCATTCCACCGCAAAGCTAGTTGAGAACCTGAGGATAGTAGTGGACGATGGCAGAGCGCACAGTGTGTGCCTTGACCTGCCGCCGGAACTTGGAACTGATAGGGGACCTACCGCCCTTGAACTCGGCGTAATGAGCTACGCAGGCTGCATCGCAACAATCTTTGCTTTGATGGCTAAGAAAATGCGGGTTCCGTTGAAAGATTTGCAAGTGAAGATGGCTGCTGTGAAGTCAGAAGAGGAAGGTACAATAACTGAAGCCAGTTTTGACATTATAGTAAAAGCCGATGTACCAGAAGACAGGATTAGAAGAATTTTTGAATTAACGATGGAAAATTGTCCGGTAGGCAAGCTCTTTGACAAGGCCGGCGTTAAAACATCTTACAACATGATTGCTTTGAGGGGATAGGCTGAGTGAAAAAATGGCTAAGGTACTTTTGTCAGAGGGCATAAACTGGGTTGGCGTCGTCGACTGGAACATGCGCGACTTCCACGGCTACGTCACCCGCAGAGGCACCACTTACAACGCTTACTTGATCCAAGATGAGAAGACAGCGCTCGTAGACACTGTGAAGCACACGTTTTCCAGCGAGCTGCTCAGGAACATCTGCGAAATCACCGACCCTGAGAAAATAGATTACATCATAGTTAACCATGTGGAGATGGACCATTCAAGCAGTCTGCCCATGATTGCTAAGCACGCAAAGAACGCTACTTTGATTGCTTCTCAACGTGGGAAAGACGCTATAATCGAGCATTACGGCGCAGACTTCCGCATCAAAGTCGTCAAGACGGGCGACGAGTTGAAGCTTGGAAAGCGCACGTTGCGTTTCATTGAAGCGCCTATGCTGCATTGGCCTGACAGCATGTTCACTTATGTGGTTGAAGACAAAATCCTCATGCCCAACGACGCTTTCGGGCAGCACTTTGCTACCTCTCAGCGGTTCGACGACGAAGTTGATGGGCATGTTTTGATGGAGGAAGCCACAATCTACTTTGCGAACATTCTGATGCCTTTTGCGCCGCTGATAACGCGCAAACTGGAGGAAGTGACCAAACTGGGCATTCCGATTGCTATGATTGCGCCAAGCCATGGCATAATTTGGCGTTCAGATCCCTCTAAGATAATTCAGGCGTACGCGGACTGGAGCGCTGGCGTCTCCAAGAACAAAGTAGTCATCGTTTTCGACACGATGTGGGGCAGCACTGACAAAATGGCTCGTGCCATAGCTGAAGGCGTAGCCAGCCAAGGTGTAGACGTGAAACTTCTGAAGCTGCGAGCGGCAAACCGCACGGAAGCCATGACTGAAATCCTCGACGCCAAAGCCGTGGTTGTGGGTTCGCCGACGCTTAACAACAGCATGTTTCCCACACTGGGCTCCTTCCTCACCTACGCGATGGGTTTGAAGCCGAAAGGCAAACTGTGGAGTTTCTTCGGCTCTTACGGCTGGGGCGGCGGCGCAGTGAAAAACATGGCGGAGATGGCGCAGAAAGCAGGTTTTCAAGTCCATGAGCCCAGCATAGAAGTAAAGTATGTTCCAGACCAAGAGGACCTGAAAAAATGCTTTGAGTTCGGACAGCAGATAGCCGCAAAAATTAGCGCTTGAAGAAAAGCCTATTCAATAATGGCTTAACATAATTTTTTTGTCTAAAATACTTTTTTTAAAAGCTTTTTTACCTAAACAGAATCCATTTTGCCTTTATTATCGCGAAAATTGTTTAAATTAAGCCTATTCGCCTTTTTCTGTATGTGAGGTTGACTCTGTTTGGCGAATGTTTCACTCAGTGACGTGCGAGACACCATCAATGTAAGCGAAATGGACATCCCAGACGCTAAGCTCCAGAAAATGATCAAACGCGCCGAAGTCACCTTGGAGCTGGAGCTCGGCAAAGAAATCGACTATGCGGACTGCACTGAGGCGGAAAAAGAGTTCATCACGATGCTAGCTGCAGTTTACGCGATTTGCTATTTGACAGGCGGCAGCGCGGTTGGTTTAAGCTTCAGCGTCGGGGATCAAAACGTCAGCGTCGCGGACAAGGCTCCGCCCTTGAGCGTGCTCCAGCAGGAGCTTGAACGAATTTTAAGCGGACTAAAACAGCCAGTCGTTGGGAGCGTTTGAAAGGGATGGCGAAGGTTCCACACGCTTACTACCAGTTCATAATGGATTACGCGCCATATGTGTACGTAGTACCTGAGTCTGGACCAGACACTGAATGGGGCAGAGCAGCGTTTGCCGCTGCATTCGCCGTTGATTTTCTGTTCGAAGCCTACTTCGACGAGGAGTTCGACGATCGAAGCGCTGAGATAGAGGCGAAAATCGTGGAGCTTGCCGATTGGATACTTACGCAGCAGTGCACGGACAGCGAGAAACACGCATACGGCGGCTTCAAAAGCGCAGAGGGCAGCACCACATTCTACAGTGTGGACGCGTGCCGCACCATACCCGCCTTGCTGAAGGCGTACGAGCTCACGACTAATGCAGCGTACTTGAACAGCGCCAAGCTAGCAGGTGCCACATTCCTTTACAGCATGCAGCACAAGCCAAGCGAGCTGAGCGTGCACGACCGCTACTACGGCGGCTTCGCCAGAGCCGTAACTCTCTCGGGCGAGTGGCAGGGGCAGATGGATGTTGAATGCCTCTACGGGCTTACTGCGTTGAGAATGCTTTGTGAATCGAATCCCGCCAACAAAGACAGATACGAAGCCATCATGATGGACGCCGTGAGCTTTTACCGTCAAGGACTCGAAGATGCTTATGTCTATTTTGACCCGTTGCCCAGTGGAGACGGAAACTGGCACCGCACAGACCCCGCTGAAACCACGGTAATCGATGACGTGCTGGCTTACGCGCTCTTAGGACTTTACACTTATGAAGGCTGGAGCTTCACGGTGCAGAAGGCTTACGCTTTTCTTAACACCATAGGTGCTTCGCCTACGTATCCCGCTTACAACCCAGCGATCTGTTGGGCAGGCTACATTGATGTGGCAGCGCGGGTTCCTGCTTGCGACTATTACGATAACGTAACCGCGGGAATACTCTCGCAGATACGCCGAGACCGCGACAAATCCGCCTACGAGTTCAGCGTCAAGATCATTGAGACGCACCCAGACGAATTCATGTTTTGGGGCGCCAAACACGCGGACTACAGTTTCGTGGAGAACAAGCAGGCTATGGCGACGGTCTGCTGGCTGGCGCAGCTTTTCTTAGCATATGAGGCGCCAGTCACGCGGTTCACGCAAATCCTCAGCAGCAAGGGCGAAAACTTGAAGCTTCACCCAGTTACGGAGGCTGGCGAAAGAACCGTTTACGGCGAGCAGGTAGACTTGAAGGCGATTGTTTTGCCTGCTAAAACCGAAGAATTATTGTTGGAGCCAGGCTACGTCACAAGCGATTATCTTACACTGCACGTTTTTGCGCCACTGCGGCGCCGCGACAAGGTCCGCAGAAACGGCGAAGACTACGAGGTCGTAAGCGTGCAGGACTTCACGTTCAAAGGCGACGTTGCCTTTCGCAAAGCCGCTTGCAGGAGGCTCATAAGCCAATGAGCGAGACAGAAGATGCAGCAGCAACCGTGGCGAGGCTGCTCAGAACGGAAATGCGGGTGGTCAAGGACGACGGCGCCCTCGCTACCATAACAGTAACCACCGAGTGGCAGAACACTGACGCGTTCAAAGCCTGTGACGGACAGGTGACCGTGGGTTTGGCTGAGGTCACAGACCAGAAAATCGAGTTAAGCGGCAAAACCCGCAGGCGCCTGTCGTTTTTGAGGGTTAACGTCTGGGTAACTGACACGCCGCGCGCAAGCGAGGCAGGCAGGGTTATGCGTGGCAAAATCGTTGAGGAAGTCAACCGCGTGGTAAGGCAGAACCGCAGTAAACCAAACGAAACGTTTTACGATTTCTTTAACACGGGTCCACCAACACAAACGCACAAAGTCTATTGTTGCAACAGTGAAATTTCGCCTTACGATTCTGGCTGGGTTGAATTATCAAGCGAGCAGTATCAGCAGTTGTGGTACAGCGATGACGACCGCTGCCAAGCAAGTTACAATGTAAACGAGGAATATGCAGTTATGCTGTTCCGCTTCAAAATTGAAAGCCGAAAAAACGCGGTCAAGGAACTAGTTTTGGATTTTGAGGGCTACGGCACAGCGCCAAGCGGAAACGGTATCGCAGTCAAAGTCTGGAACCACGAGGCGGGTGTTTGGCAGAGCACGCAGGAAGGCGGCGCTGGCGGAACCGACGAGACGATTAGCGTAACGTTGGCTTCAGACCTGACTGATTACATTGACGATGAGGGTTATGTTTGGTTCCTTGCACGAACGCTCAACGCCAGCAACGGCGCGGTTCCAGCAACGTTGTACTGCGACTACATACATTGTACGGTCACGGTTAACGGCATAACCTACTGCGATGTCGCAGGTTTCCGCAACTTGGACCGTGTGGACGTTAAACCCTTCATATATCACACGGAGTTCACCGTGAAATCATGGTTCTTCGAGAACATAGGAGTGTGAAAAAACAAAATGCCAGAAACATATAGCGCCCATGAAAGCCAAGTTTACTACGTGGACGAAGCGGCGTATGGGCAGACGCCCGAGAACCCGTCGATGCTGGGCGTTCCAGCAGAAAGCATAGAGCCAGCTGTGAACCCGAACAACATCAAGCTTCGAGGAGTAGGCTCCGTTGACCTGCAATCCATCAAGAAAGGACTGCGAGTGCCAAGCCTGAAAATCAGTTATCCGTTGCCAAGCGATGCGCCCATAAACTTTCTCCAAAACGCAAAAACGGAGTTAAACAAGTCCTTCAGCGTGCAAGTGCTGTACTACAAGGGTGTTTTCACCGAGGCAACAGATATTATTTCGCTGCTGTACACGGGTTGCAAGTTCCAAAGAGCCACTGTCGAGTGCGGCGTCGAAGACGTTGTTAAGGCAAGCGTTGAACTTCTAGCCCAAGACTTCGCAGCGGGAACCGCAAAACTAACAGGCGCCTCGTACGCTGAACACGCTGGAGCCGTGCCTTTCTACGAAAGCTACGTCAAAAAAGGCACTGCAACGCTGGAGCGTGTAACCGACTGGAAATGGACCATCGAAAACAACCTTAAACAGGTTCCAGTGATCCGCACGCCGAACGGAAACGTCCTGAAGTATCTGCCGCAGAGGCATAGGGACTTGACGGGCGAAGTGGTTTTCGAGTTTGAAAGCAAAGAAGAGTTCGACGACGTAATCAACGATGCGGAGTTCACGTTGGAGTTCGGTTTAGGCGGCGCCAGCAAGGCGGTTTTCAGCGGCTGCAAATGGGAAAACACGGCAGCGCCGACACGTATAGAGGAGCTTGTCAGCCTGAAGGCCACGTTCGTTGCCAAAACAGTTACGATAAGCTGAGTGGGTGAAACGCATGGCAAATGTGAACATTAAGGTGTTGGAGGACTTCGGCAGAGAAGCAGAACTGCGCAAGAAATGGATGAGCATGTGGGAAAAGCTCGGCGAACGCATTCTGAAACTGCCCAAGTGGATGCAGACGATAATCCTTGAAGACGTGAACACTGCCATAACCAACCGCATAGCTACGATGGAGATGATTCAGAATGCGCACAGAAACCATTAACCTCGGCAGCGAGTACGGCGCGGAGTACGCGGGCAAATACGTTTTCCAAGAGCTAACTTGGGCGAAGCGCAGCCGCATAATCCAAAAGCACACGCGATACCACCCCATTTCGGGGCAGGTGGTCAGCAGCGACTTTATCGCGATTCAAGCGGAGACTATTTTGGCAGCGCTTAAGGAGCAGCCGCCCCACGAGCCTTTAACGCTGGAAAAGCTGTTGGGCGAAGAAGACGGCGTGCCCATAGCGCTAGGCGAGCTGCTCTCCAAAAGCGTTAATGATTTATGTGCCATGTCAAGGGAAGAGACGGCTTTTTTATCCGAGCAGTCAGACGCCAACAGCCGCACCCCGCAGTCACGGACTTCCGCCTCTGCAAAGAATTCGGATGGACCCCAACCCAGCTCGCACGGCAGTCAGCCCGAACAATCCACCAGTTCACCGTCATCCTCAACGAGGTAGACCGCCAAGCGGAAGAAGAGCGAAGAAAAGCGGAGAAAGAGGCGAAAAAACATGAGCATTGAAATAGCCGTTGACGTCGCGGGCGCCACAGAGTTTCCGCAAGCGATAGCGCGGTTTGATGCGGAGATGCAGCGGCAAGTGTACGAGCAACTGGCGGAGTGGGCTGAAAGCGTCAAAACCGAAGCCAAGCGTCTTGTACCAGTGAGAACTGGCTACCTGCGAAGCACCATTTTCGCGAGGATTCAAGAGTGGACTGCAGAAGTGGGCGCTGAAGCTGCTTACGCGGCTAACGTTGAATTCGGTACTCACTACGCGATGGCTCAGCCGTTTCTGCAGCCTGCAGTTGAAGCGCGTCTGCCAGAACTTGAACGTGTGATGGTTGAAGCCTTGGATTTGGCTAAAGTGGAGGCGGGATTGTGAGTTTCAGGGAAATAGCGGTCACGATACGGGCGGTTAACCGTGCAAGCGCCGAGTTCAGCAGGGTTCAAACTGACGCGGAAATGCTTGCGGCTCGAGTTAAAAGCTTGGGCTCTGCCATAGCGGGCATAGGTGCCACGGGCACGGCAATTGGCTATATCGCTAACCAGTTTGGGCTGCTGAACGATGCACAAGCGCGGGCTTTCAATTCCGCCATGATGGTGGTTTCAGTTATGGGCATGTTTATGCGGACGAGCGTGGGCGTTGCCGTGGCTCAGAAAGTTTACGCTGCTGCCACTGCCTTTGCCACTATGGTGCAGAACAGTTTGAACATCAGTTTTGCCACGTTTCTGGCTTTGACGGGCGTGGGCATCGCGGTTATTGTTGCGGCGGCGGCTGCTATGTGGAGTTTCGCGAACAGCATGAACTCGGCAACCGCAAGCGTGCAGAGCTTCAATGAGGCGGCTACGGCGTCACCGTCGCAGGTACGTAGTATTCAACGGGCTGGCGAGGCTGAACTGTACAGGCGCGGAGTGGAGTAAGTGGTGAGTGTGAACCCGCCCGCAGTGGCAGTGGTGTTCGGCAGCGTGGCTCCGCCGCAGGGCGACGTGGTTGAGCTCCGTGTGCACTTGGGCTGCACGCGTGAAGTGAGCAGTTTCGAGGCGGTGCTGCAGAACTGGGGCGGCAAGTACAGCCAAAACGGCGCGGCGCCGATAAACGTGGGCGTGGACGGCAGTATTAGCGTTGGCAGAGGCGCCAGTTGCCCGTTGCTGATGACGTGCAAGGTGGAAAGCGTCGAGTACGAGTCCACACCTGTGGAGAGTTACGTGCGTGTTTCGGGGAGGTGCTGGGGCGAGCGGCTGTTCAGCAGGGTCGTGACGAAGACTTACGAGAACAAGAAGGGTGAGGAAATCGTCAAGGACCTGCTGGATTACTATGTGGGTTTGAGCCATGTTCGCGACAGCATCGAGCTTGTGGAAGCCACGGATACCACGTACATGAGCCTCGCGTATGAGAACACGCCCGTCATCGATGTGCTGCGTTACATAGCGGAAAGTGCTGATAAGGCAGGCGCCATCGGCTACGATTTCCGCGTGGCGCCCGACGGCAAATTCGAATTCTTTCCACAAAACAGTAAAGCCAGCGCCGTAAGTTTAAGTGAGAAAATTGAGCAGAGCGAGTACGGCAGGGACATCCATCGTGTGCGCAACCGCATAGCTGTTTACGGCGTGGCAGACAAGAGCGTGCCCTTAGACAAGGACGCGTGGACCGAAAGCTTGACGCCAGCAGACGGCGACTGGACCAGCACTTCTGGAACCGTAAGCTTCGGCGGCACTGTGAAAGTGAAAGGTTCGGGGGGCATTAAAACGTATGCGCAGAACTTGAACTATGGCAGCTGCTTGTTCACGCTGGACGCGGACAAAGAAGTTGACGCTGAGCAGTATCCAGTTTTGAACTTGTGGCTTAGCAGAGAGAGCAGCTTCAACGGCAACGTGACATTGACACTTTTTGACGTGACAGACCGCTCGGCGGGGCGCGAGTTTACAGTTGGCTACGAGAAGTGGTTCCAGACACAAGTGCGTGTAGGCTCTGCTAACGCTGACGTGTGGCAGGTGGAAAGCGGATTTGACTGGACGAAAATAAAGGAAGTACGCGTGGTGTGTTGGTTTGACGGCGTGGGCACGGGCAGTTTCTGGGTGGACGGCTTGTTCTTCGGCGGTCGCCGTTACAGTGCATTGCAGGAAGACGCTGGCAGCCAAGGCAGTTACGGGCTTAGAGAGCTTGTGGAAGTAGACGAGGAACTCTGGAGCGATGACGAGTGCACTTCACGAGCAAAAGCACTGCTGGCGAATTTGAAAGCTCCAGCTGAGCAGCTTAAACTCAGAAGCACAGTCGTCGATTACGGCACTGCACCGTTGTTGCCTGGCGACAACGTGCACGTTCTGCTGCCTAACGAGGGAGTTGACGGAGATTTTCGCATCTTGAGTTCTGAGTACTATGTTGACGCAAAAACGCAGACGCTGGAAACGGTGCTGGAACTGGGAAGAGAGAAACTTTTGCTTGCGGACTACATGTTCCGTTTGCAGAACAAAACGGACAGCCTCAGTCGATATAAGCTTGCGAGGGTTAGCTAAGCGTGGACAAGAATAGAAGGACTGTTATTGAGATTCGCGCTGATTTGCATCAGCAGATTAAGAAACTGGCTATACTGAATGACCTGAAAATTTACGTGCTCGCAAACGCCATAGTTGAGGATGCATTGAGCGATCAAGAAAAAATTACAGCGTTGGTTAAGCGGTTAAAACTGTAGGCAATTTTGCATTAAAATTCAATCTTAAGGCGATAGTTGCCGAGAGCTATCAGTTGAAACCAACAAAGAATTTTCCGAATCGTTCATAAACCGCCCCGCACCAAATTACTCCATTTAAAGAGTTGGCTATGCATGGAAAACTGGGAACTCATAATAATTGGCGCTGGCGCCGCTGGTTTAGCCGCTGGAATCTACGGAGCCAGAAGTGGACTAAAAACCCTTATAATTGACGAAAAAATGGCTGGGGGAACCACCGCTGACGCTCCAGTTGTGGAGAATTACCCAGGGTTCTCGCAAATAGGCGGTGGCGAACTGGCGGAAAAGATGACGCTTCACTGCAAAAAAGTGGGCGTTGCCATCAACGAAATTGAAACCGTGACTGCTTTAGACCTTGCAGGCGAACGGAAAATCGTGAAAACCACACGAGCAGCATACGAAGCCAACGCCCTTATAATCGCTACGGGCTCACATTACAGGGAAATTGGTGTTAAGGGCGAGAAAGAGTTCCGTGGAAGAGGCGTAAGCTACTGCGGTGTCTGTGATGGCCCATTATTTAAGGGCAAACGTGTCCTCGTCATCGGAGGCGGCAACTCTGCAGCTACCACCGCTCTTTACCTTTCAGGTATTGCTGCTGAAGTCACGGTGACTCATCGCAGAGGCGCTTTTCGCGCTGAAGAAGCACTCGTGAAAGATATGGCTTCCAAAAAGAACGTGCGGGTTTTCTTGAACACTGAAGTCCGAGAAATCAAAGGCGAGAAACTTGTCACTAAAGTCGTTTTATACGACAACAAGGCAGGAGCAACGAGGGAAATCGCGGTTGACGCGGTTTTCGTTCAAATCGGCGAGGCGCCAAACAGCCAAATCGCCCGAGGCGCCGGCATTGAAGTTGATGATGAGGGCTACATCAAAAGCGACATTTTTCAGCGAACCAACATTCCAGGCGTTTATGCGGCTGGTGACGTGACGAATCATCCTGTCAAGCAGGTTGGAACTGCAGTTGGTCAAGGCATCACCGCAGCTCTCGAAGCGTATAGCTACATTCGGCGACCTTATTACCGACGGTAGAGGGAAAACATTATATCACTCAAAAACCCTTTTCATGCTTCCATAAGCAAAAGGCGAGTGCGCTGAAGCTTTAAAAAACGTCAAACGAATTGGCAGGAAGAGGTTCCAGCATGAGTGAAAAATGTCTCGCTGCGGTAGAAATCAATCAAGATTTATGTAGTCGGTGTTGTGTTTGCCATTCAATTTGTCCCTATGAAGCCATAAACTATGACCGTGAAGCGGACAAGGTAGAAATAGACATACAGAAATGCCAAGTCTGCGGCATATGCACCAGTGCTTGTCCCGTTTCCGCGATAAAAGTTGCCTACTACGATTATGACCACCTAGTTGATTATGTGAATTGTCTAAGAAAGAAAGTTGATAGTGACACTTTGGTTTTGATGTGCCGAGGAAACTCTCCTTCCACGTGCGAAGTTGAAGAGATTCTGGCAGGTCAAGGCTTAAACATCAAAAATTACATTCCGTTGCGCCTGCCCTGTTCTGGCAGAATTCCAACAGACTTCATCTTTAAAACCTTGAATTCAGGCGTGAAAAACATCGTTTCCATCCAATGCGAAGACGCGTTCTGCCGCTACAAGGAAGGCACAAAAATCAACACGCGCCGTTTACAGTTAAGCAAGAACGTTCTGAAACAGTTAGGCTTCGACGAAAATGCCTTGACAGTGGTAAAGTTCTCTAGAAAAGCAGTGTATAAAACTGAAGAGTGCGTGGGCTGCGACAAATGTGTGTTCATTTGCCCCTACAGCGCGATAAAAGCGGAACCGTTCTCTACGCCAACCATCATTTACGAAGACTGCGTAGGCTGCGGCGCTTGCGCTCTTGTTTGTCCGCACCAAGCCATCGAAATAAAAGGCTACGAATTTGAGAACGTCCTGCAACGTTACGGTCAAGCCGCTGCAACAATGAAAGCACACAGTAACGCTCCAGCCGTTCTGGTTTTCAGTTGCCAATGGTCTGAATTTTCAGCTTTGGACAATCCTGACAGCGCGCTGAAAGGCAAGAACGCCGTGGTCTTGGAGGTTCCATGCTTCAAAGGAATGGACCCAGTTCACGTCGTCAACGCTTTGCAGTGCGGATTCGACGGTGTCATGGGCGTGGTGTGTGCTACTGACGACTGCAAGCTCAGCGAAGGCAGAGATACTGCTGAACGCAACATGAGCGTGTTAATGGACGTGTTGAAGAAGCTGAATTTGCTTGATCGCGTTGAAATTTTCGAGTTGTCGCCGAGATGTGAAGGCGAATTCAAATCAAAATTTGAAAGTTTCTACCAGAAAATTGCGGCGCTGCCCCAATGTGCAGTAGTGAAAACGGAGGCGAAGGAAAAACGTACAAAATAATCGGCAAAAAGAACCTTGCTCACAAAGAAACCTTGTTCGAAGTTTACGCTCCAGACATAGCCGCGAAAGCTCAGCCTGGCCAGTTTGTAATCGTGGTTCCCCACGAGAAAGGCGAACGCATACCGTTGACCATTTGCGGTTACGACGCTAAGAAGGGTACTGTGTCGTTTGCTTTCCATGAGGTTGGCAAAACCACGAAGGAAATGGGCTGCTTGAATGAAGGCGATTGCCTGCTGAATGTTACTGGTCCGCTGGGTAATCCTTCAGAAATCAAGAATTACGGAAAAGTGTTGTGTGTGGGCGGAAGCATCATGATTGCGCCGATGCTGTTACAGGTTAAAGCCATGAAAGAAGCAGGCAACAAAGTGACCACTATTCTGGGTTGCAGGTCAAAAGATTTCTTGTTCATGGAGAAAGAAGCCAAAGCCCTGAGCGACAAAGTCTACGTCGCCTCTGATGACGGTACTGTCGGCTTCAAAGGTCTTGACTTCTTGAAGGATTTGCTTAAGAAAGAAAAGTTTGACCGCTGCGTCGTGTTGGGTCCTGTGGTTATGATGAGGGACGTCAGCGAAATCACCAAGCCTTACGGTATTCCAACGATTGTTACTTTGACGCCTATAATGATTGACGGCATGGGCATGTGCGGTGTCTGCCGTGTCACAGTTGCTGGAAAAATGCAGTTCGGCTGTGTTGACGGTCCAGAGTTTGATGGGCATCAGGTTGATTTTGACGAGTTAGTTCAGCGTCAACGTTTGATGCTTCCTGAAGAAAGGTTAAGTTCAATGTTATGGGAAATGCATGGAGAGTGCAAGTGTGGCAGAAACAAAGCCTAAACCGAAACTTAAGAAAGAAGCCGTGGAGATGCCGAAGCAGGAGCCGAAGGTTCGCGCTAAAAACTTCAAAGAAGTTGCGTTAGGCTACACTGAAGAGATGGCGCTTGAAGAAGCAAGTCGCTGTCTTCAATGTCCTAAACCTCAATGCGTGACTGGTTGCCCTGTTGAGGTTCCTATTCCCGAGTTCATCAAGTGCATTAGGGAGAAGAAGTACGCTGAAGGCATAGCCACCATAAAGACAAAGAACGCTTTGCCCGCAGTTTGTGGACGCGTTTGTCCGCAGGAAGAGCAGTGCCAAGCAAAATGTGTCGTCGGCAAGGTTGGTCAACCCATAAGCATTGGGCGTTTAGAACGTTTCCTCGCAGATTGGGAACGCGACCACGGGTTCCAGATTCCCGCGAAAGCTCCACCAACAGGCAAGAAAGTTGCCATTGTCGGTGCGGGTCCTGCGGGTCTAACGGCGGCGGCTGACTTGGTAAAGCGTGGGCACGAAGTAACCATGTTCGAAGCGCTTCATGTGGGCGGCGGAGTGCTTGTTTACGGCATTCCCGAGTTCCGTTTACCCAAAGCCATTGTTCAAAACGAGGTCAACTATATTGAAAAGTTAGGTGTTGACTTGCGCTTGGGCAACCTAGTTGGCAGGATACACACTATTCCTGAATTAATGAAGGCCGGATACGAAACTGTGTTCATCGGTAGCGGCGCTGGCTTGCCCCAGTTCACAGGGTGTCCAGGCGAGAACCTCGGCGGCATCTACTCAGCCAACGAGTTTCTAATTCGCGTTAACCTCATGAAGGCTTTCAATTTCCCCGCGTACGATACGCCACTGCGACTTGGCAAGCATGTAGTGGTTATCGGCGGCGGAAACGTAGCTATGGACTGCGCCCGCTGCTCGATGCGGTTGGGTGCGGATGTGTGCTTGGTTTACAGGCGTTCACGAGACGAGTTACCCGCTAGGCAAGAAGAGATTGAGAACGCTGAAGAAGAAGGCTTAGTGTGCAAGTTCCTTGCTGCGCCAGTAGAGTTTTACGGTGACGAGAAAGGCTGGGTTAAAAGCATGAAGTGCATTTGTATGGAACTTGGCGCGCCAGACGAGAAAGGCAGGCGCAGCGTAAAACCGATTCCAGGTTCAGAGTTCACCATGGACACTGACACTGTAATCATCGCCATAGGACAGACACCGAACCCAATTATCCAGCGAACCACTGATGGCTTAGTGACTAACCCGAGGCATGGCACGATAAATGTGGATGAAAATGGCAAAACCAGCTTAGACGGCGTTTACGCAGGCGGCGACGTCGCCACAGGTGCGGCGACAGTTATCAGCGCGATGGGCATGGGCAAGAAAGCAGCCAAAGCGATGCATGAGTACTTGGTGAACAAGAAATAGTGTGCTCTGCGGTGCTACCCCCTCCCTTTTATATAGCTTGGGCTTCTGCTTGATCTCAGTTTTGGGAAAAGCTACGCTTTTTTGCTCTGGGTCCTGCGAAAACATGATAAGCTGATGTTGGTAACATTGTGAGCGATGTACAAGTGGTTTCATCAACGAGACGGTTTGACTTCGGAAGAGAACTGCTTAAGATAATAGCAATCGCGACTATGGTGATAGATCACGTTGGCCGAATTCTTTACCCTGACCTCTTGTTTCTCCAAATGATTGGCAGGTTTGCCTTTCCCCTATTCGCTTACCTCGTAGTGTTAGGCGCAGAAAGCACTAAGAAACCTCTGAAGTACATGGCAACGCTTCTTGTTTTCGCCATCGTTTCCCAGCTTCCCTATTTTCTCGCTTTCAGCATGCAACCGTTTGAACGATTAAACATACTCTTTTCGCTGTTGCTAGGCGCCGTAACCATATACTTTTACAACAAGAGAAGTATGTTAGCGTTCGTTCCCGTGTTGCTTTCGATCATTTTGCCGACGGAAGGAAGCTACTACGTAGTGTTAACCGCGGTAGGCATGAAACTTCTAAAGGATATTCCGAAGCTCGGAGCTCTCGTCCTGTTTGCTCTTAACGTCCAATTCCTGTTTATCGGTGACCTTGAAACCCAAATCCAGATACTATCGCTTTTGGCAGTGCCCCTGATTTTTCTTCACATAAAAGGTTGGCTAAAGAAGGAAATTTTTATTCCCGAAAACTCTCTTGCTTACACTATTAGGAAATATGCGTTCTACGGTTTTTATCCGCTGCATCTTGCGTTGCTGTTTTTAATAAAACTGTTCTTTTTCTGAAGGCATCCGCCTCAGCGTTTTTCGATAAGTGTTATTACTCTTGCTTCATGATTTACTGGTAAAGGTTCGTGTTACCTGTGCAAGCGAAGAATAAGCCTTGGTTTCGCTCATGGCCAAAGGATGTACCTAAAAACCTCGAATACCCAAAGATGCCGCTGCATGGCATTCTCGAGAAAACGGCGAAAGAGCATCCTGAAAAAGCCGCCATAGCCTACTTCGAAAGGGAAATCACTTATGCCGAGCTGAATTCGCTTTCAGGCCAGTTCGCCGCGGCGCTTGTAGCTTTAGGCGTGAAAAAAGGCGACACGGTTGCGCTTTTTCTGCCCAACATTCCCCAGTTCGTAATCGCGTACTACGGCGTTCTCAAGACAGGCGCGGTTTTAACCGCCATAAGTCCCATGCACAAGGAGCGCGAAGTCGCTTATCAGCTGAACGATTCAGAAGCCGAAACCATAGTCGCTTTAGACTCGCTTTGTCCCATTGTGGAGAAGGTTTGGCGGGAAACTAAGCTAAAGAACGTTGTGGTCACCAGTTTGGAAGAGTACGCCTCCAAAACCGTAGCTGTGTCAAGCAAGGTTGAGCAGACGCAAAAAGTCTATTCTTTTCAAGAGTTGCTTAAGGAAAAAGGGGCTAAGCCTCCGAAAGTGAACATTAACCAAGATGATTTGGCAGCACTTCAGTACACGGGCGGCACCACGGGCACAGCCAAAGGCGCCATGCTAACCCACCTGAACTTAGTCTCGAACGCAATCGCGTTTTCAGCTTGGATAAAAGGCACCGCAGAAGACACGTTTCTAGCTGCTTTGCCGCTTTTCCACATTTACGGCATGACCACAAGCCTGAACGTGCCCATATGCTTAGCTGCCAAGATGGTGCTGCTTCCCCGCTTCGACCCGCAAACGACGTTGGAAACCATTCAGCGGCACAGGGTCACGGTGTTCTGCGGCGTCCCCACCATGTACTCGGTACTGCTCGCCAACCCCGAGCTGGGCAACTTCGACCTGACAAGCATCCGCGTCTGCATCTCAGGCGCTTCGCCGCTGCCGCCGCAAGTTCAGAAAAAATTCATGCAAATCACAGGCGGTTTCCTCGCGGAAGGCTACGGCTTAACCGAAGCGTCGCCCGTCACACACTGCAACCCCGTGGACAAAACCATGCGCACCGTGCGAGTAGGCTCCATCGGCTTGCCGCTGCCAGACACCGACGCCAGAATAGTTGACATGGAAACAGGCGAGAAAACGCTTGAACGCGGCGAAACGGGTGAACTCGCCGTCAAAGGTCCCCAAGTGATGCGTGGCTACTGGTATGATCCAGAGGAAACTGCACTTGTATTCCGCAACGGCTGGCTCTTAACGGGCGACATCGCACGAATGGACCAAGACGGCTACTTCTACATTACCGACCGCAAGAAAGACCTCATCAAATACAAGGATTACAGTGTGTACCCTCGCGAACTGGAAGACGTGCTTTATGAGCATCCAGCCGTGAAGCTCTGCGCCGTAGTCGGCAAACCAGACCCGATGGCGGGCGAGGTTCCGAAAGCCTTCATAGTGCTCAAAGAAGGCGCAAAAGCCACGGAAGCGGAAATCATGGCGTTCGTCAAAGAGAAAGTTGCCCCGTACAAGGTTGTGCGTGAAGTGGAGTTTAGGCAAGAGTTGCCAATAAGCTCAGCGGGCAAAGTCCTCAGGCGAATGCTCCAAGAAGAAGAGAAGCACAAATTTAACGCGAGTTTTCATTGAATCTGATACCTTTTTATCCACTAGTTTACATATTAAAGTGTGGGGAATATGCTTGAGAAACGCGTATTGGATTGCCGTTTTTCTTCTCTTCGCATTCTCCCTCATAGCTGTTGATTTCGCTATAGTATCTAATTATCTTCCGATTTTGCAGGAATCGGTTCCGTTTTGGAAATACAAAGCCACATATCCCATTTTAAGCGATATTCTGTTCATTGAGGGCGCACTGTTTCTTGTTATTGGAGCGCTTTTGGCTGGAGTAATTCTGTACAATGCGTGGGTACCACACCCTTTTAGGGCAAGGTTTACAGAGTCGATTTTTAATTGGAAACTTATCCGTGGAAGTCGCGAAATTTCTCCAGCATTAAAAATTGGGCTAATTCTCATAGGTGCTGGAATCATCTACATCTTAGCTGCGATAATAGTTACCTTGTAAAAAGAACCTACCTTTCTTGAGCGCGTACATGGAAAGCAAAACGCGTGAGCTGTAGAAACGTATAAGAGAAATCTGTCCTTTCTGAATCAGAGAAGGCTTACAATTGCGCGTTAAAATCAACGTTACAGGCATCGTTCAGGGCGTTGGCTTCCGCCCCTTCATCTACCGCATAGCTGTGCAAAACGGCTTGGCGGGCTACGTGCGCAACAGGGGCGACGCAGGAGTAGAAATCCTCGCAGAAGGCAACGAGCAAAGCATCCAGACCTTTCTGCGTGACCTGAACGAGAAGAAGCCGCCCCTAGCCCAAATACACGACATAATAACGACAACGCTCACAGGCAAGAACCAACACGCAAAATTCACCATCTACAAGAGCTCCGAGGAAACAGAGCTTTCAGGCTCAGTTATCCCGCCTGACATAGCCATCTGCAACGACTGCCTCGCCGAGCTCAGGAACCCAAAAGACCCGCGGCACAACTACTTCTTCATTACGTGCACCAACTGCGGACCCCGCTTCACCATCATTGAGCGGTTGCCGTACGACCGCGAAAACACCACCATGCGCGAGTTCCCAATGTGCAGCTTCTGCCAGAAAGAGTACGCTGATCCGCTGAACAGGCGCTTCCACGCAGAAACCGTGGCGTGCCCAACGTGCGGACCCAAAGCTTACTTGACAACAAGCAACGGCGAGCCAGTTCAGAACAAGGACCCCGTGCGCGAAGCTGGACGTTTGCTCAGCGAAGGCGCAATCCTCGCCGTAAAAGGCTACGGCGGCTTCCACGTTGCCGCATCCGTAGTCAGAGATGAGCCGTTGCAGGCGCTTCGAAAAGCGAAGCACCGAAGAGCTAAACCGTTCGCCATCATGGCGCGTAGCTTAGAAGCCGCAAAAGGTTTCGCCGAAGTAACCTCGAAGGAGGCAGCGTTGCTTACATCTTACGCGCAGCCGATAGTGCTGCTCAACAAACGTGATGACTACGCTCTTTCATCGTTGGTGGCGCCTGACCTGCACAACGTCGGCGTCATGCTGCCCTACACCACCCTGCACCATATGCTCTTCGACCGCGTGGACGACGCAGCGTTCGTGATGACCAGCGCGAACCCGCCTAACCAGCCCATCGTCAAAGACAACGACGAAGCACTAAAAACGCTGGGCGGCACCGTAGATTATTTTCTGTTTCACAACCGCAAAATCGCCTACCGCTGCGACGACTCAGTCCTCCGAGTCCACGGCACTCGTCCCTCGTTTATCAGGCGAAGCAGAGGCTACGCGCCCGCACCCATCATGCTAAAAGGAAAAGCACGGCACTGCGTCGTAGGCTTAGGCGGCGAACTGAACAACACCGCTTGCGTTTTGCTTGAAAACAAGGCGTTCATCAGCCAGCACATCGGCGACGTGGAAAACGTCGAAACCCGAGCGTTCCTCCAAGAAGCAGCAAACCGCCTGATTCGCCTCACCAACAGCCACGTCGAAACCGTAGCTTGTGACCTGCATCCGAAATTCACCACCACGCGCTTAGCGCAGGAGCTGGCAGAAGCGAATGGCTGGCGTCTCATTCAAGTGCAGCACCATCACGCGCACGTTGCGGCGTTGCTGATGGAGCATGCCGTGGACGAGTTAGTGGGCGTAGTCTGTGACGGTTACGGGTACGGTGTTGACGGCGGCGCGTGGGGCGGCGAAATCCTGCTTTGCACGCGAGAATCCGCTGGCTTCAAGCGGCTGGCGCATCTGGAACCGCAGCCTCTGCTCGGCGGAGACGCGGCTACTCGTTATCCCCTGCGCATAGCGGCTGGGATTCTCAGCAAAAAAGTAAACTTGGAACCGTGGCTTCTCGAGCACAGCGAGCGTTTGCTTCACGGCGAAACCGAGGCGAAACTAATCTTGCAGCAGCTTCAGAAGGGCGTCGGCGTCGCTGAAACCACCAGTTGCGGCAGGGTTTTGGACGCGGTTGCTGCTGTTCTGGGCGTGTGCTATGAGCGCACTTACGAGGGTGAACCAGCTATTAAGCTGGAGTCAGTCGCAATTAACGGCAAGGACAAGCTGAGCATGAAGCCAATAATCGAGGGAAACGTGCTGGACACGACACAGATGCTTTCAGCTGTCTATGAGAACGTCGGCAAGGTGCCAGTGGCGGATTTGGCTTATTCCGCTCACGCCTACTTAGCCCGAGGCTTAGCTTCGCTTGCAGTAGAGAAAGCGTTGGAGCACGGCGTGAAAGCTGTGGGTTTTTCGGGCGGCGCCGCCAGCAACCAGATACTGGCAGAGGTCATGCGGCGGACGGTTGAGGCTGCGGGCTTAAGGTTTCTGGTGCACGAGGCTGTTCCAGCGGGCGACGGCGGAGTCTCCTTTGGGCAGGCGGTTGTAGGCGGATTTTTCAGGGTTTAGACCATACCCTTTTTATCGCCGTTTACTCCCGTGTTTATGTTGATGCAACAATGTGTTTGGCGATTCCAGCGCGTGTCATGCGCGTAGACGGCGGCAAAGCCCAAGTGGACTTCGGAGAAGGCGTTCTAAGAGATGTTAACGTGACGCTTGTAGACGCCAAGGTGGGCGACTACGTTCTGGTGCATGCTGGCTACGCCATCCAAACCGTGGACAAAGAAGACGCGCTTGAAACGTTATCTTTGTGGAAGGAGATTCTCGCGGCTGAAAAAGAACAGGACAGCTGACTGGAATGGCTGAAAAACTTGGGTTCCGCGACCCTGAACTGGCAAAGGAAATCGCCCAGAAGATTCGGAAAATAACGCCCAAGGATGAGCACGTGAAGTTCTGTCATGTCTGCGGCACCCATGAGTGGACAATCACGCATTACGGCTTACGTAGCCTCCTGCCGCGGAACGTTGAGGTCATTGCGGGTCCAGGCTGCCCCGTCTGCATAGTGCCAGCCGCCGAGATCGACGAGGCGGTGCAGCTGGCTCAGAAAGGTGTAGTCATAACGTGCTTCGGGGATGTTTTGCGCGTGCCAGGAAGCAACATGAGCCTGCTGGAAGCGAAAGCGGAGGGCGCGGATGTCCGCGTTGTTTACGGCGTTTCTGACGCGGTGGAGATGGCAAAGCGCGAACAAGACAAGGAGTTCGCGTTTTTCGCGGTGGGTTTTGAAACCACTGCACCGTCCACAGCGGTTGAAGCACTTGGAAATCCGCCTGAAAACTTTAGCTTCTTAGTTTCGCACCGTTTGATTCCGCCTGCCATGGAACTGTTGTTGGGCGTGGGAGACTTGAACATCAGCGGTTTCATCGCACCGGGGCACGTGAGCGCAATCATCGGTATGAAGCCTTACGAGCTTTTTCCGCGGGTTTACCGCATGCCCACGGTGGTGGCTGGCTTCGAACCCATAGACGTTTTGATGGGAATCTACATGCTTTTGAAGCAGCGTGCTGAAGGGGCGGCGCGGCTGGAGAACGAGTATTCTCGTGTGGTTAAGTGGGAAGGAAACCCGAAAGCTTTAGAGGTTATGGAGAGGGCGTTTGCGGTTACGGGCGGTAACTGGCGCGGCATCGGCAGATTACCCGATTCAGCTTTGAAGTTGCGTGATGGGCTTGTGGCTTTTGACGCCCGCGAAAAGTTCGGTGTGCACGTTGAGCAGGGTAAGGATATTCTGCTTGGGTGCGAGTGCCACTTGGTGATTATCGGCAAAATTAAGCCAGACGAGTGTCCCATGTTTATGAAGGCTTGTACGCCTGCGAAGCCTGTTGGCGCTTGCATGGTAAGCAGCGAAGGCACCTGCAGAGTGTGGGCGAAAACGGCTCAAACGGTTTAGCTGATGATTTCTGCTTTTATTAGCGTCACGTCAGTCAATGGCTTGTCATTCGAGTCCGTTGCCACATTTGATATTGCATCCACCACGTCCATGCCTGAGATTACTGTGCCGAAGACTGAGTATTCAGCGTCAAGATGGTGGCTGTATATGACATTGATGTAGAATTGACTGCTTCCCGAGTTAGGTACGCTGCTTCCATCTGTTTGTCCCTTTTTTGCCATGGCTATGGTGCCGCGGTTGTTCTCGTTGACGCCGTCCAGTTCATCTTGTATTGTGGGGATTGACGGGTCGCCGACTCCTGTTCCCGTGGGGTCGCCGCCTTGAATCATGAAGCCAGCGATTACTCGGTGGAAAATTGTGCCGTCGTAAACGCCTTGTTGGATTAGGTTCTTGAAGTTGCCTGTGGTTATGGGTCTGTCGTCTCGCAGTTGGATGGTTATGTTTCCCATGCTTGTTTGCAGCAGCACCTTTTCAGCTGATGCAGTGTTCATGAACATGTATACCGCCACAGCAACTACCCCTATGATGATCAATAAACCTATCGCAAGCGGCAGCTTCTTGCTTCTGCGGGGCTTGTGCTTGA
>CAZUHG010000013.1:0-30306 GCA_964620515.1 uncultured Candidatus Bathyarchaeia archaeon | reverse complement strand
GTCATCTGAGTCCCTCCAGCCATCAAAACAGGAACCTGCGCAGCAGCACCAACAACTAAACCTGCAAAAGCAGGCATCATAGGGTCACCTATGCAGGAGATTGCTTTAACTGGGTTTTTTGCCAAACTGCCGAATCTCTCGCCTGAAGCCGCTAACGCTACCCGCGCTGTTTCAGTTTTTAACCCATGTGGGTTTTCAGGCATGCTGCTGCTGACTTTTCCCTCGGCGTTTACACCCATAGCCAAAAGGACACCCAGCGCTGTTGTTGTGCCGCCAGGTATGCTTTCGCCTATTACAAGGTAATCAGCAGTTTTAGCCAAATGTTCGCCCGCTAAAGTGGCTCGTTGAATTACTTCTTCAACGTTATCCACCGCGTTTCCAGTTCTAATGTCCCCTCCAGGGTTTCCGCCCAAATCCAAAAACGGAATCTGAGGTTTCACTTTCAACCCGCCACTGGCAACCAGCACAGGTATATCCGCAAGCCTCAAAGCTGACATAGTTATCAACGCTGGCGTAGGAATCCCATCAGGAGTCACAGGCACACCATTAATACACTTGCATTTGCCCAACAGAAGCAGTTCAGCGTCCGCTGGTGGCGTGTAATCAGTGATCGCGGGATTTTTTCCAGCCGCAGAGAGCCCTGAAATCTTGGCGGTTTCTGTCGTGGCTATGGTGCAGACGAAAAGCGGTTTCTTCCCTTCCAACTCTTTGAGGAAAGCTTCTGCTTTGAACTCGTTATGGACTAACAGCACGTCGAAGACTTTTTTCATTTGCCTGAACTCCTTTTAGGTTTAACCTCGAAGCGTTTGATTACTAAACAACCATTACCGTTAAGCTTTACCTTTTCACTTTCAAGAATTTCAATTCGCTTCTTGAACAATGGACCATCAGTTACAAACGTGTGAAATTCGCCGTTTTCACCGCAGGGGTCTACCGTGCCAAGCTTGAGCAAGTCATCAAAGAACTCCTTGTTAATTTCTCTTCCAAGCCAGTCCATTCCCAGCACGTCAGTTTTTACTCTAACCAGCGTAGCTTTGAAACCTTCACTTATGAATTCATTAAGAATCCGCTGCGTGTCGCGGTGCCACAGAGGCTTAACTGGTGTTAAACCCACTTCTTTGCAGACGCGGTCTAGCCAACCCGCCTCATGCAAGGCAACGTCGTAGATGTCTCCCGTCACTATTCCTTCAATACCCTTGGCTTTCATTTGCAGCAACGCGTTTTTGAAACCCTGCTCGTAAGTATCTAAGGTAGTCGTGCACTTCACTATCGGAATCCCAATGGCTTGCGATTGGGCGTCCAGCAGGTCAGAACGGATCAGGTGAAAGTTTGATTTGTCAGGGTCGGACATCATAATCAGAAGCTGCGACACATCATGACCTGCTTGAAGCGCCTTGTAGCATGCAAAGCAACTGTCTTTGCCGCCGCTCCACGAAGCAGCAATGTTCATACATCTTTTCTCCTTAACTTCACCAATTACGTCTCGTTTTAGTTTCTTTAGAAGTTTCGTCAGGTTTCAGGTGATCAAGAATTCTGTCTCTTTTTTCTTTGGCTATTTTCAACTTTTCGACAGAAACGTTAAGCAGAGATAAAAGTGCATTTTGGTCCTTAACAAACTCGGCGCCCTTACGTTTCAACTCGGCAAGCAGTGCCTGTGCTTTTCCTCCGGTAAAATCTCTTTTTTCGATGGGCACTTCTTCAATGATAAACGTTGGAATTCCCATATCCAAAGCAGCTAGTGCAGCCTCCAAGTTCTGCAGGTTGCCGAAGCCGAACGGAACAGAAGTTAACACTACGGTGCTGGCTTTACTTATCATTGCCAAATTAGCCTTGTGGGTTTTCTCTGTTATTGGCGAGAACGGTGCTTCGGTTGTAACGGGAATTTTCAAAAACTGAGCTGTCTCGAAGTCCGTGTCCAGCACGTTGAGGACGCCCGCGGTAACGCTGTAACCCTCGTCTATGAGGATTTTCATAAGTGCATCGCCAGTGCCTGCTCCACATATGAGGTGAATCGAGCATTTTCTAACTGGAGAAGATTTCTGCGGCGACAGCGGGAGAACAAAGAGCGAGTTGGTAACGAGGTGTTTCTTCACTATCGCGTTGACTCTGAACACGTTCCTTATGTTTTCACTCGTTAAAACCTCATCCAAACTTCCAGCGGAAAATATAGTGCCGTTTTTAAGCAGCACCGCTGAAGTGCAGTAGCGTGCAGCCAAGTTCAGGTCGTGGAAAACCGCTAAGACAATCAGCTTCTCTTTCACGCAGAGGCTCTTAACGAGATCCATAATTTCCAACTGGTTAATTATGTCTAAATGTGTCATGGGCTCGTCTAGCAGCAAAATCTTGGGTTCTTGCGCTAAAGCGCGTGCGATTATTACGCGTTGTTTCTCTCCGCCGCTGAGCTCGTTTATTGGTCTTTCGGAGAGGTGCCACGTGTTCGTGAGTTCCATGGCTTTTCGCGCGATTGCTAGGTCTTTTTTACCTTCCATCTGGAAGCGTGTCATGTGCGGATTGCGCCCCATTAGAACAATGTCTAACGCGGCAAAACTGAAGCCGATAGTGGTGTCCTGCGGGACAACAGCCATCTGTCGTGCAACTTCTATTCCTTTGAGAGTGTATATGTCAGCTTCATTAAGCAGTATTGTGCCCCTGTGAGGCTTGAGAGACCTGCTTATGCTTTTGAGTAGAGTGGTTTTTCCAGAACCGTTAGGTCCAAGTATCCCAACGAAGTCGCCTTCCTTTACGGAAAGGCTTACGTTTTCTAAGACTTTAATTGAGCCATAGCGGCATTCGACGCCATCAACATTTAACAATACCAGATTCAACACCAACCTCTCATAATGAATAACTCTTTTTCTTTTTAAGAAGAGTGATAAAGAAAGGAGCTCCAGCAAGCATAGTGATTATTCCAACGGGTAATTGAAGAGTTGAAGCAAACGGCGTCGCTATAACTCTTGCTATCGCGTCACAAATCACCAAGTATATCGCACCAGTTATGATGGATGCTGGAAAGAGGATGCGATGGTCAGGTCCTATCACTAGTCGGGTTATGTGTGGAACCATCAAACCTACGAAACCTATAAGGCCGCTGAGTGAAACAGCTGCCGCCGCTATCATAGATGCAAACACCAGAAGTCTCGTTTTCACTTTCTCAACGTTTACGCCTAGATTTTGAGCTGTTTCTTCGCCCAGAGCAAGCAGGTTTAGGTCGCGAACATAAAAATATGCTGCTATTACGCCGACTGTTATGAAAGGCAGCACTGCCCAAATCTGTGGCCACTCAACGTTTGAAAATCCTCCTATGAGCCAAAACACTATTGAGTGAAGGGTGTCGCCAGCTATGACTTCCAAAAGAGAGACTATTGAATACATGAAAAAGTTAACTGCTAAACCACAAAGTAACAACATGGTAACTGGAACTTTTGAGCCGACGCGTGCAATGTTGTAGACCAAGAACATAGCGCATAACGCGCCGACGAAAGCTGCCACCTGCACAAGACCTAAGCCAAAAACTGAAAAACCAACTCCAAATAATAGAGATAAGGAAGCGCCAACCGCTGCTCCAGATGACACGCCTAACAAGTACGAGTCTGCCATCGGATTTTTGAATACACCTTGATACACAACTCCAGAACTTGCCAGAGCGGCACCTACCACAGCACCAGCAATAATTCGCGGCAATCGTAGTTGAAGGATAATTAGCTCATGTCTAGGCAAAACCAGCGAAGGATCCACAAAACTATTCAAAAACGGAATTTGTTTAGTAAGTATTGCAAGAATGTTTGGAAATGGAATCTGGGCGTAACCCACGTTCAGGGACACAATGATTGTCACGATTAAGGCTAAAATTAACAGAATTATGATGAGTTTCCATCTGGAAGTACGCCGAAAATATGTGCTTTCAACTTCATCTTGATTCATGGTGGCCACACAAAAAAAGAGAGGGTGATTTAAAAGAGTTCTGGGTGAAACGCCTCAGCTAATTCTTCTATAGCATCTATAACTCTTGGCCCCGCTCTAGCGATAGTGTTTGAATCAACAGTGCACAATCTATCATTCTGCACAGCGCTAATTGAACTCCAACCGGGTCGCGATTTGACAGCATCCAAACTTATCCAAAAGGGTTCCCCATAACCCATACCTGCTGCGGGCAACAATATCACATCTGGATCTCGCTCGATGACGGCTTCACCGCTTGACTGGAAATATTCTAAGTCTTGATCAGCGAAAATGTTAACTCCGCCAGCCTTCTCGATGAGTTCGTTTTGCCATGCTTTGTAACCTGCAGTCCACAAGGAAGTAGGGTCATACCAAACTTCATAATAAACTGTTGGCTTGGATGCAGCGTTCGCTACTGTGTTGACCACGACAGCCATTCTGCTGTTGATATCGTCAATTATAGTCTTTGCCTCTGCACTTTTACCAGTTGCATTGCCGACTAGTTCGATGTCTCGCAGAACACCGCTGATGTTAGAGGGGTTTAACACTAAAACTTTGTATCCTAAATTTCGTAAAGTTGTAATCGTTGGACCTTGTACGCCTGCGGTGGCGAGAATCAAGTCTGGCTCAAGATCAGCAATAACTTCCATATTTGGGTCGGTGAAGTCTCCGATGCTGGACAGGTTGCCTGCTGCAATCCAAGCTGAAAAATTATACGGATAGTCGCAATAGTTACTGACAGCTACAACTTTGTCGTCTAAACCTAAAGCAAACGCAATTTCTGTGGTGCTTGGTGCCATTGAAATAATCTTGTTAGGAATAGCGTCTAAGCTTGTGGGGTAATTACTGTCATCAACCAAATTGTGTAAGGCTTCGAGTTGCGCGGCAGTCTGCCCTTGATAGTAAACATAGACGAAGGCTGCACCGATTATTATGGCAATTATGACAACTGCTGAAATGATGTATTTAGTGTTCATGTTTTCACCCTTTTACTTGGATGGTTTATCCATACAACCTTATAAAACTTTCCGAACACGCGCAACACTTAAAATTAACTCCATTATAAGACAAGGTGCTGATGAATATGACCTCTGAAAAGCCCCCATTACTGGAGTATCTAGAGAAAAAAGGCATATCCTTAAAAAACCTTGTAGACACGGCACTTGAGCTTTTCGTTCCTCACCCTGGCTTAGAAACTGAAGCAGCAGCCACTGATATGTTCCGAGAAGAATTCCTCGACGCCCTATCCGACGTGAACGTTTCCACTTTGGAAGTCGCCTGCTTCCGAGCTCAAGAAGACGCAGAGAAAGGCTTGATTCCAGGACTATCACAAGAAAGGTTCAACGGTCGCCCAGGACTCGTAGCCGATGAACTGTTAGGATTAGCAATAGCCAACTACCTTGCAGGAGTAAAAGGAATTTTCGAGTTCACGCGGTTTGACCAAGCCAAACCCGGAATCTTGAAAAAACTTGGACCAATCACAAACGATGCCATAGGCGGCTTAGTTGCAGGCGTATCATCGAACGTGTACACGCGAGCTTTTCGGAACGCAAAATGAAAATCACGCTTCAGCCTTATCGCGCTGTTGAAAGGCCGAGAAAACGCCGTGGCAGTCGCAAGTTGTAGCAACGATGAACTTTTCTTTCGTCTTTGCCCAGTTAAACAATTCTAAAAGTTCACTGCCTTTAAGAGCGCCCATTCCAGGTGCCATCGAATAACTGATTAGGATGAAAGCTTCGGGGCTAGCGAACCTCATTAGCTTGGTCATGGTGCAGGGTTTTTTTATCTTTGAAGAGGGGCAGACTTCGGGCATTGAGCATTTTTCCACGCAGTCGTGGTCTCTGTTGAAGCTTACAACGATCTTGCCTCTTCCCGCTTGCAGAACAACAACTTCAGGCAATTTCGGAAGTATAGCGGTTGCTGCTTCGCTCCATGGTACGAGGTCAAACTTGATTTTAACCAAGTCTGCGGCTATGTGGACGGGAGCAGTGGGAAATACATATTCGGGCTTCAGGTCATATATCAACGCTAAAACTTTCGGAAGCCCGCCATTAACGAAGCACTCGCCTTTTGAGCCAATGTTTTCAAAGGTTTTTAGCCCAAACCGTTTTACCGCAAGACAGTTCGGGTCTGTATCTACCACTACGAAGCCTTTTTCCTTCTGTCGCAGATATTCGATTGCGTAGCAACCGTATTTTCCGCCTCCAATTATCAGGTCCATTGTTCTTCCACCGGCATAGCGAGCAAATGGATAGGTCATCTAAGCGTAGCTTATAAAAACTCTGCTTTAAACTGAAAAGGCAAAGAACCATAAGATTATAATAGTTTGCCGATTGAGGAGATTTAAGCAGTTGGAACATCATGGTTCAAACAAAGCTGTGCGTTGTTACGCATACTTTTCTGCCTCATGTTGGCGGTATAGAAAGGGTTGTTTATGAACAGTGCAAGCGGTTGATGCAGAAACAGTTTGAACCCATGGTATTGACGCACCGAAACTACACGGATAAAAATTACGTTGTTGACGGAATAAGAGTGCGATGCTACGATTCAGTGAACATCGGATTTAGGCTAGGCATCCCTTACGCCATTCCACAAATAAGCAGTCTCAAAACTTTTTTGGAAACCGTCAAATCAAACGACCTCATACACGTGCATGGTCACCCATACCTGTCGTCGCTTTTTGCCGCTAAAATCGCAAAGAGATACTCAAAACCACTGGTGCTAACCCAGCACAACACGTTCATAGAATACAACAATTTTTGGGATGAAATCGAAAAACTGAACGACCTCGCAATTGGAAAACAGGTGCTCAAGGAAGCAGACAAGATAATCGTTGTCAGCAACGCAACAAAAAACTATGTTTTGAGTTTAGGAGCAGACCCTGAAAAAATACGCGTGCTTCACAACGGTGTTGACGTAAACCGTTTCAAGCCTTTACCTGAAGTTAAAGAGGAAATAAGGAAAAAGCTAGGTATCTCTAAAGACGCAAGCGTTGTGTTGACGGTGAGGCGCCTCGTCTACAAGAATGGAATTGACACCTTGATAGAAAGCGCAAAAATAGCTATTGAAAAGAACCCGCGATTAGTCTTTCTTGTAGTAGGCAAAGGACCAGATTTTGAGAGAGTCAAAGAAAAAATAGCACAGTTAGAAATGCAGAGAAATTTCAGGCTTACGGGCTTTATCTCAGACGAAGATTTGCAATTTTACTACAACGCTGCAGACTTCTTCGTTTTGCCCTCTAAGTCTGGAGAAGGCTTGCCTCTAGTTGCGCTTGAAGCCATGGCTTGCGGACTGCCAGTGATAGCGACAAACGTCGGAGGAACATCAGAAGTTATGAAAGAAGAGTATGGGAAACTGGTGCCGCCTAACTCTCCAGATTCTCTTGCAGAGGCAATCGTGGAATTTTCTCACATGGAGCTTTCAACCCTCAAAAAAGACCTGCGAATGATGGTTGAGCAAAATTACAGTTGGAACAAAAACGTGGAAAAACTAATCGCAATCTATGAAGAACTTATTTAAGGAAGAGAAGAAAACTATATAGCCTTTCAGAGCGGGGAAGTTACAAAGCGATGACATTGAAGGTAGAAATGGTTTCGGTGATAATTCCCACACTCAATGAGGCGGGAAACCTTCGTGAAGAACTGGCAACACTTGATAAAGAATTGGCATATCCAAAAGAGATTATCATTGTAGACGGAGACTCAACCGACGGAACAAAAGAAATAGCCAAAGACGCAAAGTGCAAACTAATTATTGAGCCTAGACGCGGCTACGGACTCGCTTTGAGAACCGGGTTTAAACATGCGAAAGGCAACATTATAGTGATGGTTGACGGTGATGGAACCTACGAAGTAGAACACATCAATCGTTTGCTTGAGGCAATGATAAAGAACGACGCTGAACTGTGTCTAGCAACACGTATGTATGATCCGAATAAAGCCATGGGAATGATGAATTTTGTTGGAAACAAAATAATAACTTTTTGTTTCAACATGCTCTACAAGCAGAATCTTAGCGATTCACAGTCAGGTTTTAGAGCAATATTACATTCAGCCACTGAAAAAGTGCAATGCAAAGAGGATGACATGGCATTTGCAACTGAAATATTGGTGAACTTCGCCAAAAAAGGTTTCAAAATGATCGAAGTCCCCTCGCTTTACAAGCCAAGAAAATATGGAAAAACTAAACTTAGGAAAATTAAGTCAGGAGTAGAAATATTCACAACTATTGTTAGAGGAAGACTTACAAGGTGAAAACTCGCTCAGAAACTACAAAAAAGTTAGGTGCCGTTCTGAAGATGGACAACAATAAGGGTTATGTTGTTGCCGTTTTAATCGCGCTTGTATTCGTTTCTGTTCTACTTGCACTTTATTATCCAGTTTTGAAACCGCCGGCAAGAGAGTCTATGTCGATTTATTTGCTTGATTCCCAAAAAGAAGCAGAAGACTACCCTGAACTTCTCATCATTGACCAAAACAACACGTTTACCGTGTGGGTTGGAGTTGAAAATCATATGGGAAGAAGTCAAAACTTCGAAGTTTTATTGAAGGTAACCACTGAGCCGATTTCCTCAGTTCCAGTTGAAGCAGACGCGAAAAATAGGTATGCAACAACGATAGAAAACGGAGCGACATGGGAAACTTTGGCGACAGTTTCCATAAATGAAACGGGAAGTTACTCTGTGGTATTTGAGCTTTGGATTTATGATGAGGTAGGAGCGCTTGAGTTTTCTCACAACTATTGTGCTTTACCCGTAGAGGTTGCAGACCAAGCCTAAAGTTCTAGGCATTGTTCTGCCGTGAAACGTATCCCT
Organism: uncultured Candidatus Bathyarchaeia archaeon; assembly: GCA_964620515.1. Classification (GTDB taxonomy): domain Archaea; phylum Thermoproteota; class Bathyarchaeia; order Bathyarchaeales; family Bathycorpusculaceae; genus CAZUHG01. Next base: position 21,554 of record CAZUHG010000013.1, on the reverse strand, counting down.
CTTCGGTCTCTATCCTGTGGACGTTATTGTATGCGCAGAAAGGTATGATTTTCAAGTCTGGAGTAACGTAGTGTATCACGCATCTTCTAACGCGGTTCACGTCGAAACTGTACGGGTCCATAAAAGCCATGCACCCCAACAGAAAAATCCTCCTCCGTATAGAACCAAGCGACTGATAGCTCGGCGAAATATGCATTTTCAGGATACTCCGCATCAGAGTGAATACGCCAACCTCCTTGGTGACAAGTAACATGTTCAGAGACCGCATAGACGCCATGAACAACGATGCAAGAAGCGAAAACCTACTCTTTGAAGCCACGTTCTGAGCAGTCTTCAAAATCACGTTGAAAAACTTTTCAAAGTCCACAAAATGATTAATAGGAATAATCTTTCCACTTTTCGAAACATACATCCAATTCACAATGCCGCAATGCGGACTGCATGAAAAAAGTGGCCAAGGCTTCTTCATGAACTTCCGCATAATCTTTATGGGCGAAGCCATCACCCCAAGTGGAAAGAAATCAGTCGTCTTTATTTCGCCATCAGTCTGAAGCTCCACATCCTCAGCAAACCTCCAATCCCGCCAAGCATCCTGAAAAGGATTATCTGTCGCACGACCCGTGAACGCGATAGGTTGGAAAATCAAGCCGCGAATTATGTCCGAGTTCGCTGCGGCAAAACGCACAATCCGCCCAACTTCTTTGTCGTTGAAGCTACGCATCAACGTCGTAACTAGGATTATTTCCATATCCAGCTTGCGGCAGATATCCACAGCCTTGTACTTAAGGTCCAGAAGCTTTCGCCCGCGAATCTTCTCGTAGAACGAATCATGGAAACTATCAAACTGCAGATAAACTATGTTCAATCCGTTTCGCTTCAACTTCGTCGCAAGCTCAGGGTCCTCAGCCAAATGAATACCGTTAGTCGCCAAGATAGTCATGAACTTCAGTTTATGTGCAGTGCCGATTATTTCAGGCATATCCTCACGCTCCAACGGTTCACCACCAGAGAACAGAATTGCAGGAGGTTTAGGGTCGCGTTTGCTCAGGAACGTTAGGATGTTCACAAGCTCCTCCTTCGTAGGCTCATAATCCACAATGTGGTCAGAAAACGTTGAAAAGCAGATGGCACAATGCAAATCACACTTTTTCGTAACATCAACTACTCCGATGACGGTGTCCGAAGTGTGGCTACTGCAGGACTCACAGACATATGGGCAACCTTCAGGATTAGAAGACGAATTTGGATCCTCAAAATACTTGAAGTAGTCGTAATCCTTCGAGAAACGGTAAATGCTCGGACTTTGCCAGTGCGTGACTGTAAAAACCCCGTGCTCCGCGCACCGCTTGGTAATGAGGATTCTGCCGTCTGACTCGGTTAATTCCGCGTCTATTTTTTTATGACACACTGGACAGATGCTTTTTGTCTTTTTCACAGGAACCCTCCAATTATTGGAGATAGCGCCTCAAGTATCAGCGATAGAGGAAGCAGCATCATGGACATTGTGATTAAACGCTCGTATTTTCGCACATTTTGAACGGTTGAAGCGGTGGTAACGAGGCGAATTGAGGAGTAAATGAGAAGAACACTCCACACCAGCATCAGAGGCAGATAGTACACTGTGAATTGATTCAGAAGGTAAGGAAGAGGTGCGAGCACACCTGTTGCAACGAAGAAAACTGCAGCGGTTTTTACTGCATTGGTGGCGCCGATTTTCTGAGGAAGCGTCGGATACCCAACTTTTGAGTCGCCATTAATGCTAAGAATGTCTCGCAGAACATTGCCGCCTATGGTTCCGAAAGCGATTGGGTAGAGGCTTAGAGAAATTAGGCTTACATCATTGAGGATTGTTGCTTCGCCGTACATGAAGGCTGTTCCTGTTAAAATTCCGACAAGAACGTTTGCTGCGAAGCCTGATTTTCGTTTAACAAGATAAGAGTAAAGCAGAAGCAGAAGTGAGTCGGCAGCAATAATTGCAAAGCTAAGCCAGTTGATCAAGTAGGACATGATTAAGCCTACAGCAAAAAGCAAGCCTGAAATTGCCACCACCTGCTTGAGTGATAAAGCGCCTGCGGGTATGGGCCGTTTAGGTTTGATTACGGCATCGCTTTCTCGATCAAAGTAGTCGTTGATGGCAAAGCCTGCGGAAGTTATGAATGCCATTGAAAAAAAGATTAATACAATTTTTTCAGGAGCAATCATGCTTTTGGTGATTGCGAAAGCCGTTAAAAGCGATAAGCCGCCTGTCATCATCCAGTAAGGAAGACGCAAAAGCGCAAGCAGTCCTCTGGCGGGTGTTGTCGTCGTCATAGCATTTTCCTCTCCAAGATGAGTTCTTTCAAGTTGTCTTCCAAGCTTATTTTCGGGTGCCATTTCAGGATTTTTTTCACTTTGCTTATATCAAACCAGATGGTGCTAATGTCGCCTTGCCAAGGAACGTTAGTGGTTGTTATAACAGTTTTATCCGATAAACCGAGGATCTTCAGCATCATTTTGGCGAGGTCGATTATTTTGGTTGTTTCGCCGAAGCCTATGTTGAAAGTTTCTCCGACTGCAACCTCGCTTGTAGCAGCCAGCGTTAAAGCCTCCACAACGTCGGAGACGTGAACGAAATCGCGGGACTGCAACCCAGTACCGATGATTTCCAGTTTTGCAGGGTTTCTGCTGATTTTATCCAAAAAGTCCTCTATGACACCATGGCATCTTGGACCGTAAACGTTGGCGAACCTTAGGACGGTGATATCTAATCCGTACTGTTTTGAGTACATGTTGCAGTACTGTTCACCGACCACTTTGGATAAACCATAACAGGAGGCTGGGCTGAAACCGTAGGTTTCTGGAGTTGGCAGCTTGGTGGTGTTGCCGTATACCGCGGCGCTTGAGGCGAAAACTACTCTTGCGTCGTCTTTGCGCGCTTTTTCGAGGACGTTTAATGTTCCTCGAGCGTTGGTTTCAAAATCATCTATTGGATTTTCCATTGAGTATGGAACGACGACTTGAGCGGCCAGATGAAAAATCAGATCAGCCTTTTCTTGCGCGCGGAGCTTTTTGAGGTCCAAGATGTCTCCTTTTACGAAGCGAACATGTGGGTGATTTTTTACGTTTTCCACTTTTCCGCTTGACAAATTGTCGTATATAGTCAAGTTTCGAGTTAAACCTGACAGCTTTTTGCACAAGTGAAAACCTATGAAGCCTGCGCCACCTGTTACTAATATTCTCGTCCCTTCAAGTTGAGCCATGAAATTCACGACAAAGGCTATATCAGTATTTGATACAGTGTAGGGTATATGTCGAAGATGAAAGCTATAAAAACTTTTAGGGATTTGCTGGCTTTCCTTACCATAATTCCGTTGGGCAAAACTGACGATTTTGTTGTGACTTCAGCTGAAGCCATATTCCTATTCCCTCTAGTAGGAGGGTTCATAGGACTGCTTGGAGCTGCGTACTTCCTAGGGTGCGGCTTCTTATTGTCATACATTCTCGCATTCATCAACTCATTTATTCAGTTCCCTACAGAATTCTTGTTAAAACTTGCCCCTGCCATGATGACACTGGCATTTCTTCTTGTCTTGACTGGACTCCAACATTTTGATGGACTGGTGGACCTAGGAAATGCAATAGGCGGCGGCAACGTAAAGGAAAGAAGAGCAGCAGCTCACGCTTGGACTGTAACTCATAAAGGCGCATTGCTAGCAATTTTTGTGGAGTTCTTGGCGCTTTTAGGGCTATTTTTCCTAAATGCCGAGTTTGCCGTAGGAGCAATAATCGCGTCTGAAGTTGCTGCCAAGTTGGCGATGGTCACGATTGTGTGGCTTGGAAAACCGACACATACTGGATTAGGCTCAATCTTCCTTGAAACCGCAAAAAGAAACCGCAACATAATAGCATACGTCCTTGCTGCTCTGATTGTTTACCCATTTTTGGGTTTAATGAGCATTTGGATAACTCTGATTAGTGTCCTCTTAGGAGTTTTCATGGAGAGAGTATCGAAAAGCGTTTTCGGAGGAGTATCCGGCGACATGATAGGCGCGACAAATGAAATTGTTAGAGCCGTCACTTTAGTGTTTATTGTAGGCATGTGGATGCTATGAAAGTTCCTGCGTTGATAATGGCTGGCGGCAAAGGTAAGAGAATGGACGTAACTATTGAAAAACCACTGTTGCCTTTTCTGGGCAAACCGCTTATAGACCAGGTTGTGGAAGCGGTTAAATCGTCTAAGAAAATTTCGGAAGTCTATATTATAACAAGCGAGAGCACTCCAGAAACAGAAAAGAAATGCGTGAAAGAGGGCTTAAAGGTCATAAGAACTGCTGGCAAAGGCTATCACGATGACTTAAAACAAGCTATACTGAAGACTCAATTGAATTACCCAGTCTTAACGATTCCCGCTGATTTACCAGCTTTAACAGGAAAATTTCTCGATAAAATTATCTCGATTTATGAACACAGCGGAAAAGACGCATTAACCGTTTTAGTTCCTTTTAAAAAACGTGAAGAACTAGAATTGTCGGTTTCTTCTCCCTATCAGTATAAAGGAGTGGCTTATACCGTTTCTGGGGTCAACCTGATAGATGGAGCAAAAATTCTTGAAGAAAAACTTGACGAGTTTGCGGTTATAACAGAGGAAATTGAGGCTGCTTTAAACGTTAACACACTAAATGATCTATATACGGCTGAAAAAATCTTGAATAAGCTAAGAAAAAACTAGTTTACCGCTGAAGAAGTGAAGATATCTTATAATGCTGCTTTCATGCGCCATATTAAGTGGTTTAGGGCGGTTCTGGATAGTATGCGATTGTAGAATTTCCCTTTAGACATTTGCCGAAAAATGTACGACGGGGAATAGAAATCGTTGTAAAACTTTTCACGCATCATTAACAGTTCGTCGTTTGATATGAGCGGGTTCTCGAACACAGGTGTTACTGTGTCGTATTTGCTCCAGTCAGGAGACATTTTCCACCCGTTTTCTTTGACAAGGCGATAGAGGTCAGTACCTGGGTAGGGTGTTGCAATGCACACGTAGGCGTCGTCAGGTTTCAATCGCTGGACAAACTGCAATGTTTCTTCTATCGTATCTTTAGTTTCACTTGGAAAGCCGATGATAATGGATGTGACAACGGAAAGCCCTGCTTTCTTGACCATTTTTATTCCGCGTTCATTTTGCTCAACTGAGGTTTTCTTGTGTATAGTGTCTAAAATGCGTTGGCAGCCTGCTTCGATACCGAAGGTTACGATTTCGCAGCCTGCCTTTTTCATTTTACTCAAGATTTCAGGGGTTATCTGGTCGACACGTGTTTGGCAGTCCCAAGGAACGTCTAGTTTTCTGGCGATGATTTCGTCGCAGATTTTGTGTACTCTTTGTTTATCAAGCGTGAAAGTGTCGTCAAAAAAGCTGTATGCTTCTGCATGATGCTCGTTCTTAAGCCATTCAAGCTCGTTTACAACGCTTTCTGCGGTTCGCATTCGTGTGTTCTTGCCGAAAACGCGACTAGTTATGCAGAAAGAGCATTGGAAGGGACACCCGCGGCTGGTTACCACGGGAAAAATTTTCCTGCCAAAAACACGGTAGTTCTCTAAAGAAAAATGGTTTAAGGAGGGGTAAGGAAGTTCATCAAGGTTCTCAATATAGTTTCTATCTGCGTTGCGGACGACTTCGCCGTCTTGTCTGAATGTTATCCCAGCTACATCGTCAAGTTTTTCGCGATTCGCGTTTTTCTGGACTATCTCTGTAATTGTTTGCTCACCTTCACCTCTTACCACAATGTCGATATCGGCTACATCGCGCAAAATTTGTTCGTCCATAAATGTCGCGTGAGGTCCACCTATTACTACCATTGCGTCGGATTTTGCTTCTTTGACAGCGTGGGCTGCTGCGAAAGCGGAGTTTATGGTAGGTGTCATCGATGTTATTCCAACAACTTCTGGGTCGAAATCGCCTATTTTCTTCTTTAGCTGTTCACAGTTTATTTTCAAGGTTGGGCAGTCGAGTATTTTTACCTCATGAGAATCACGTTCAAGAACCGCTGCTAGATACGCTAGACCCATGGGCAAATATGGTTGGTGACGGAAGACTCCTTCTGGAATGGGTGGATTTATTAGGGCTACTTTAACCGTGTTGTTCACTTTCCCATTTGCAGGCGAATGGGTTATTCTATGCTGATGCATATTTATACTTGTATCCTTGAGGCAGGTTTTCAGCGAATTCCAAAAATGCGAGCAGAGTAGGCGTGTGAAATCTTTAGGCCCCTTATATAAAGGAAGCCAGCGAGCACTATAGTTTTTACCAAGATTTTTAAGCGTCACAGTAAGAGTCATTGTGTCAAAAATTGAGGCGGTAGTGTGGCTATAGAAGCCTTCTTCATAATGCTGGCGGTGCTGGTGTTTGCAATCTTACTGGATCTTATATTCGGGGAACCGCCGTGGCAATCGCGAATTCCGCTGCATCCCACGGTTTGGATAAACACGTTCATTAAAAAATTGGTTCCTTTTTTTAAGAGCAAAAATCCTAGGATTGAAAAATTTAACGGTGCTTTACTTGCGTTGATCACCATTTCGATAGCGGCTATTCCAACATTTTTAATCCTCAAATTCTTTCAGTTGTCCCAAATGTGGCTTTATGTTGTGTTTGCAGCGTTAATTTTGAAGCTTACTTTGTGCATAAAACTTGAAACGGAAATAGCTCAACATGCAGCGAAGGCGGTGGAAGACAATGACCTTGCGAAGGGCACAGAATGCGTCGCTATGTTCTCACGAAGAAAATTGGACCAGTTGAATGGGCAACAAGTAGTTTCAGCAGTCATAGAATCTATGGCAGAGAACCTTACCGACTTCAAACTTTCCCCAATCTTTTACTACTCAATCTTCGGCGTTACCGGAGCGGTTGTCTTCAAAACCATTAACATTTTGGATGGCACAGTTGGCTTCAAGGACCAAAATTACATTAATATTGGATGGTTCTCGGCTAAACTTGACACTGTAGCCAATTTTATTATGTCACGATCAACAGCAGTGTTCATAGTTTTGGTAAGCCCCTTTTGCGGGGGAAACTATAGGAACGCGTGGAAAATAATGTTGAGAGACAGAAAAAAAGTACCGAGTACAAATCACGGATGGCCAATGACAGCAATCGCGGGCGCGTTAAATGTAACACTGGAAAAGCCTGGGTACTATGTTATAGGTGACAGAATCGAGGAACTTGCCCCAGAACACATTTACAAAGCATTGAGGATTCGAAATGGGGCAATATTTCTATTTGTCTTGCTGATTGAAATCCCAATTTTAATTGCAATCAGCTATTTTTTCGGTTTAATGGTATGAATGCCAATCGATAAAGAGATCTTTAACAGCATAATGTGCGTTTTGGTGTATCCAAAACCTTTTTGTAACCTCAAGGTAAATAATTTAATGGGGTAAACCTTGCGTAAATTTGTGGTTTTCATAGTAATCGTTGTTATTCTGTTGTTTTGTATCGCGCCTTTCACATTTCGAAGTCAAATTCAAGAGTTTATAACTTATGTCCAGAATGCAATCAGGAACCAAAATAGCCCGCAATTGGGACCAAAATTAGAAGCTGATATTAAGGAAAACAGTAGTTATTGGGAAAATCTTGCAAGCAACTTGCCCGAGTTAGTCAGTAATTTAGATGTCTCTGTTACAAATTTGGGCAATGCTTCTGCTGAAAACGTAGAAATTACTACCAAAATAAACGGCGCCAACTACAATACTGAAGTAGTAGCATTATTGCAGCCGTCCGAAGCTTATACAAGCTCAATTACGGTAGAAGTAAGCTACAAATCAGCCAAAATTGTTACGATAGAAGCAGCATGTCCTCTTTCTTCTAGCTCCAAAACTGTTATTGTAAACGCAAATCTCTCAAGGACATTCGATGAAAACTTGTGTCGCTCCTTCATAACTCCCGAAGACCCAAACGTGGTTGAATTAAAAAATAAAATTTTGAAAGATAAAACCGTCTTAACTCTCAACTGGATAGCGCTAAGAGACTGGGTTGGCAACAACATACAGTACATAAGTGACTCTGAAATTCATGGAGAAAGGGACTACTGGCAATTTCCAAATGAAACCATACCACTTGGAACAGGAGATTGCGAAGACTTCTCCTTATTGTTATGTTCACTGCTCCGAGCAGATGGATGGTCACCTGACAGCGTTCACGTCATAATTGGCGAACAAAATAATCAGTACCATGCGTGGGTACGAGTAATTTGGAATGGCATAGAGTATGGTATTGAGCCACAAGGAACTGGGTTTGCAATAGCTGTTGACGACATTTTGACTCTTTCGGGATACAGCGCAAAATACTACTTCAATGACGAACAATTTGGAAGCTTCGAATAGCACATCATATTTTGAATGATAGCTCCATATGTTTGAGTGCAAACTAAAAACCAGAAAACTCGGCGTATTACACCAGCTCAAAACAGCGCCTTTAACTCTTCAGACTCTGATTGATTCTAAGTGCTATTCACCAAAACTCCAGTGGAGCATTTTGTGCTGTTCTACAGATGGCAAACTTTCCGATTGCAGCTCGCGGTCGAATCGTGGTTGGGAACAAGCCCCGAATATGCTGAGGTAGAACATCATCAAACTTGATTTCCAGAATTACGCCTTGCTCCTCGCTAACGCCCATGGTGAAGGCGTTAGGATCGAAAAATGCCACTGTCCCCAGACTAGTATGCAAATCCATGTCAAATGTAATACGGACATTGCCAACTGGATGAACATATGCTTCCCGATAATAGTCCACTATCACCACAGGGTGCAGAAGTTTACTGCGGCTCTCCCAGTAGAAGGTTTTAAGAAGGCGGTTCTTTGAGTCAGCCAGGAAGGCGATATCCCCTGCTATAATGCGGTCAGCCTCTTCGCGGGTAAGCCTTACATTCTCTTTGAAGACATATTGATCCCGCTTGGTTTTCCGTTCAAACTTGATATATTCATCGCTGCAGTTGTAAATTCTTAGCCGATACTTTTTCCGTCGAGTAACTCCAGACATTTTCTCGGAGAAAGCAGTATTCATGAAGTCGTCAAAGTAGAGGCTCCTGACGTGATAGCGACCGTCAGGTCCCGCGTGCGGGTCAGGTTTAAGAACCACTGCCAACTTTCTTCGAAGAAGCTGGTACTGGAAGTGGTCAATATAGTACTTCAGCTCGTGTCTTAAGTGCAGTTCCTTCTGTTCAGTCATCATTTTCTGCGCCTTGCATATATCTTGCCAGCAACTACTATCAGCCCACTCAGGGCAATAACTATACCGATTAGTAACAAAATTGTCCAAACCGAAGTTCCAGAATCAGTTTTCGGCTTGTTATTTCCCCAACCAGGCGTGGCTTTCAGCAAGTGTTCCCACGTTGAGCCGCCATCAGGAAGGCGTCCATAAGAAACATCTTGGATCTGTTTTTCAAAAGTTACTGAATCGATTAGCGTCACACCGTCGCTTGCGAAGAGACCTATCTCTTCCCCATTTGCGCTAAGAGCAAAACTCGCATGCAACGAACCCCTATCCGAAGAATTGTCGCACCAGATGAGCAAGTAGCCGTTTGGTTCTATGAAGGTGTCATTACGAAACCGCCATTTAGTAGGATTCCCCAAATTGTCGGTTAAGTACATGCCGCTGAGGTTGATTGTTTCGTTACCCGCGTTGAACAGTTCAATCCAATCAGGATAAGTCTCATCAGGACCTGCAATTGTGATGCGGTTGTCAGCCATGAGTTCATTAATGAACAATTTACCAAGAACCAAACTTATATCAGTAGGCGTCCCAGAAGATCCATTTTCACTCAGCACATTCGCCAAGGCAGGGGTAGGTGTCAAATAGTTCCAGCTGGAACCGCCATCAGGAAAACGACCGTAAGAAATGTCATTTGTCTGCTTAGTATATACTACTGAATCAACTAATGTTTCCCCATCATGAGCAAAGAGACCGACCGCTTCGCCAGTTGCGTTAAGACCAAAATTCGCATGCAACGAACCACTAGCTGAAGAATTGTCGCACCAAACAACCAGAAAGTTATTGGCTGCTATTATAGTGCCTGCTGGGAACTGCCATTTGGGATTTGCCAAGTCATCAGACAGGTACATGCCACCAAGAGCAATCGACTCGTTACCGCCATTGTATATTTCTATCCAGTCAGGATAGCTGCCGTCTGGACCTGGCACGGACACGTCATTATTGGCCATAAACTCGTTGATGAACAAATTATTTGGGATTTCAACTGTCGCTGGTTCATACAATTGGTTTGGCGAGCCAGGAGTTGGCGTTAGGAAAGTCCAGCTTGAAGTGCCGTCAGGGAGACGGCCAAACGACACGTCATTGTTTTGCGCACCAAACGTAATTGAATCAATTACGGTCTCCTCATCTTCTGCGAATAGCCCGACAGCTTCACCTGTTGCGTTAAGACCAAAACTCGCATGCAATGGCCGCGGAGAGAGTGAGTTGTCTGCCCAAATAACTAGAAAGCTTTTGGCTCCTATGATTGTGCCCGCTGGAAACTGCCAAGCATTAGGATTTTCCAAATCATCAGTTAAGTACATTCCTCCGAGGTCAATCGACTCGTTACCGCCATTGTAGAGTTCTATCCAGTCAGGATAATTGCCGTCTGGACCAGGAACCGATTCATCGTTATTCGCCATAAACTCGTTAATGAACAGGTCATCTGGGATGTTAACGGTTTGAGGGATTACAGGTTCACCCAAGTTGTTTGACGAGCCAGGAGTTGGCGTTAGGAAAGTCCAGCTTGAAGTGCCGTCAGGTCGTCTACCATACGAAATGTCATCGAACTGTTGGGTAAAGGCGATTGAGTCAATCAGCGTCGTATCATTCATCAGCAGACATATGAATTCCCCTTGCGTGTTGAGATTAAAACTCGCATACGCCGGATTTGACTGAGAAGCATCCGCCCAAACAACTAGAAAGCCGCCAGCGGCTATGACTGTGCCCGCTGGAAACCGCCACTCAGGGTCTGCCAGATTGTCTGACAGATACATTCCGCTTAAGTCAACTGGTGTGGTGCCGCCGTTGTATATTTCTATCCAGTCAGGATAGGTGCTGTCTGGACCTGGCACGGCTGCGTCATTGTTAGCCATGAACTCGTTGATAACCAAGCCTTCTGGAGGGCTTCCGAATTGATTAGGTTGAGCAGGCGTTACAACGTCGCTTAGTACTTGCCATGAACCATCGCCATCAGGAAGACGACCGTAAGAAGCATTAACATCAAGCTCAGGATAAGAGATGCTGTCGACAAGCACGTAAGCTGAGCCAGTATACAGGTACAAGTGCAAGTTACCGCCGCCCGAGTTGAGGCTAAATGGCACGTGGTTATCTCCTTCACTGGGTTCGCCGTCAAGCCACAGCAACAGGAACTCGCCATCGTCAAGATTCTGGTTGGGCAGTTCCCACTTGTTTGGAACTCCTATGTCATCCGTCAAAAAAAGGTTGTTTGTGTTCACTAAGCCAGGTCCCAGATTGTAGATTTCCACCCATGGATCATAATCTCCATTGTTGTCGGCAATTGTGTCCTGGTTCACGGTCATTAAATCGTTTAATTGCAAGTCAGTTTTTCTTGCATAAGCGTTAAGTTGAGGGGTGAGGAAGGCTACGCGCCTGTTCACAAAATCAACTGTCGTTGCGAGCCCAGGCTCAAACTCTGAGGGTGCCGTTTGCATGTTCGGGCTGTTGTTGATTTCGTATCGGATAAGGTTCGCCAGTTCTTGAACTCTGACATTCATGGATTCGGCATCAAAGCCTTCACGAAGCATCTGGGCAAGCATACGAAGATATGTTCTGTTGTAGGTTTCTACTGCCATGAGGCTCTTAGTTAATGTTAGAGGTATGCCTCCTCCGCCTCCAAAGAAAAATCCACCGCTCATATTGACGGGTGGAAACACGCCATATTTGGCTTTATCACCCGAAGATCCGAAAGCAAAATTTCCGAACGCTAAGTTGGCATCCCACAACAGATAAGTTATTTGTCCAGTGTCGCTTCGGTCGTAGAGGTAATAGTTGCGTGAGTTTCCAATGTATGAGTCAAGGTTGACAAATAAGTCGAGAATTGCTATTGCATACAGGGAGTGTTCAACATCAAAAATGGGTTCAAGTTTTTCGGGCAACTGTGATGCTGGCGTGTTTGTTAGGATGTTTGTTAACTCGATAAGGTCTGATTTGTTCTGTGTTTCATCGTTGTTTTTCAGCTCGTAATTCCTATAATTTGCAGGGTTTGAACCATTGTACGTGAGAGGACCCATGCTATCAATTTTGTAAATGTTACCTTCTTCGTTATTCCCAAAACGGCTTTCAACAAAAGTGTTGTCAATGTGCTCCATCGCCAAGTAAAGACCATAGTATTCACCGTTAACATACAGACGCGTGTAAACCGAACGGGGCGTAGGCACATACTTACTGGCAAAGTCCATAAACAGTTTCTCGCGCATCATTGTTGGGTCAATTGCGCCATTGTTTAGATTCAGTTTTTTAAGACCAAAAAAGGTTGTCTCCTTAGCGCCGTCCTCGTCGTACATGTTGAAATCAAGCCGGAAGGGTTTCTTGACAGAGTCATTTGCACCACCTCCCCCGAAAAAGCCGCCGCCGAAACCAAAAGTAGACAAACCTTTGAAGCGCGCGCCGATAGGATCTATCGTAATACCATGAGAAACAAATCGTGCCGGAAAATACGGGTCTTCTGGGTTATTGTCATGCGCTTCATATAGGGTATCATACCAGTTTGGGTCATCGAAATACAAGTACATGTCATGAATGTAGCTGTCATCAAAAAAAACGCTTGCTTCATCTATATCGTTGCTTGCGCTATCCCAAGGGCCTTCGTCTGCACCGCTAGTTTGAATAAAACAAAAGGGTATGCTAGACAACAAAAGTGCAGAAAGCATGACCGTTAACGCCAGTCTTGCTTTTCTTAGACGCAAACTGTTTCTCTCCACTTTATTTACCCTCTAACCTATCGTGAACGCCACTCTGAAACAGTGGCAGATAGTTAAGCAACGTCAGCGTTGTAGCTGACGAGCGCCGCGTGACTTACACCTTTGATCTTCAGCAGTTCATCTACCTGTGGCGCATCTTTCGCCTTCACTCGAACTTCCAAAACTATCTCCACCCCAGCAGGAGTTATGGTTCGAGATCTTAGCTTGTGTTTGGGAACGGCCTTCTGGACGGCTTCCTCAGCCTCATTTGCATATTTGACTACCAAAAGGTATGGATCACTGCTGCGAAAGCTTGCTCGACTCAATACAAACAGAAACAGCCCAATCACGGGGGATCCTATTATGGCTATCATGTATAGACCCGCGCCGCTGATAATTCCAACGGCTATTGCCCAAAACGTGAACACTATATCTGCAGGGTCTTTGATAGCTGTGCGGAAACGCACAATGCTGAGGGCGCCGACCATGCCCAAGGAAAGGGCGATGTTAGAGCTAATCGGCAAAACGACAAGGTTCACCACCAGCCCAGTCAATACTAGCCCGACATTGAAGTTCCGCGTGTAGAGAACTCCTTTGAAGGTTTTGCGGTACATGAAAAATATGAATAAAGTAACCCCGAAAGTGACAATAAGACTCAACAACACACGCTCGACAGTGAGGTCTTGATATGCGTTAGGCGGGTTCAAGAACTCATTTATTAAATCTGTTAAATTCCCTACAACCATTTTCTCCATCCCCTAATTGCGACAAATAAATCCCCATTTTTGTTACATTCCGTGAAGGTTGCTACTCTGATTTGAAATAAAAGCTTTTCTGATAACTATGAAAATTTAAACAGCAAAAAATGTTTAATTTATTCTTTAAACGTTCAACGATGTTTATTTTATTCTTTAAACTTCAAAAAACCTCTAATTGAGCAAAAGAACTTAAATCTGGCTGTAACTACGCCTGAAACATGAATAGAACGGCGTATTTCAGGAAGAGAAAACGAAGAAAACATGCCGATACGGTAAAAGCGCCGCCGATAGGACTTGAACCTATGACCGACTGGTTAACAGCCAGCCGCTCTACCTAGCTGAGCTACGGCGGCAAACCATAGCGCTTATGCACTTTGGAGTTTCACAAAAGTATTTAAGGTTAGCCATTTACGGCAGAACTATTATTCTATCTGCCTCACTTTGCGTTTGGCTATTCCCGCAAAGCCTTTATAGAATTCCCTCAAAAAGCGTCCATACCACTTGTCCATAAACGATAGCTCAAGCAAGTTATCCACCCAGTGAAAATCGTGTTCCACACACTGAAACAGCAACTGCTTATGCAAGTCGGTCATTTCTGTCCTTCTGAACCAACCTTCACTTTTCAGCCTACCCAAAGGAACAAAAAACAAGGGCACAATAAAACTTCGAACATCCTTGAGGTCGTCCACCAGTTCCATCGTTTTTATAATGTCATCTTCCGTCTCTTCTGGAAGCCCAACTATCAACGTACATGCCGGCACCAGCATATTATCATGCATCAATCCCATGCCAGTGCGAACGACCTCTGGCCAATCCTCTGCCTTGAAAGGATGCGCCTTAGCAGGCATGGTTTTCCTCGCGATTTCTGGAGAACCTGTCTCAATGCCGACTTCTACACCCCACCATGGCTGCTTTTGAACAATTATCTCGGCGATTTTTGAAAAAAGCTTCGGCTTTGAAGCCACTGCAGCCAATGAACAGTGACTCCAACTTATCCCCTCGCAATTTTTCGCAACAAACTCGTGAAGACTAATCAGTGTATCTTCATTTGGTGTAGTGTTCTTAGAACCGTACAGCATGACATCTTCCGCGTGGAGACAACAGCCCTCCACCTCTCTTGACTTAAGGTTAAGGCTGATTTCACGTTTTATTTTATCAAGCGGATACCATCGCAAAGGTCGCAACGTCACGTTGCAGAACTCGCAGCCCCTGCAGCAGCCTCGTCCAAGCTCAACTAAACCGTTAACAGAAGGCTGCATAATATCTGGAATATCTTCCAAACTAGGTGTTTCTCCAAGGCTGACTTCGTAGTGCTGTGAAAGTTCTTCCCCGTTAAGAGCAGCTTTGAACAGTTTCCCAACGACCTTTTCGCCTTCACCCTCAACAACGCAGTCTATGCCATGCGCTTGGACGAATTTCTGCCTGTAACGAAACTGCCACGCTCCAGGACCTCCAACAATAATCTTTAAACCTCTTGCCTTTGCCTTCTTAACCGCTGGGTTATCCATCAAAACGTGAAAATACTTGGCTAGATACGGTTCTTTTTTGAAAATAGCTGCAAGCGTACTTGATGCTGGTCCTAAACCGAACGGATCCATAGTGTGGATGCCCAGCACTTTGGCGTCGTTGATGTACTCTTCTAGATGGTCTGGGCTGACCGTAACAGCGTTCAAGCCCTCTTTCAGAAGCTGCGCTTCGGTTTTTCTCAAGCCATAGGGAGCTGCTGAAGGCATACCTTTGCTTGCTTTTATAGGTGGAAAAAAAAGAAAGCTGTAGAACCATTCAGGGATGAAGTTTGGAGGGGCACATGTTCCAAAGCCCAAAAACTCGTTGCTGTGATAGTTGCTCATCAGCGTTCTGTCAGCGGTTAAAAGTATTTCTGCCATTTTTACTGCACCAGCCTGAACCATTTCATTTTAAGATGAAAGTCCCTGAAGCATCAATTCTCTATGAGAGGTTTAACTCAGATATAACATTATTGTTACTACTTATGTGAAAAATACATTATAGGATGAACAGTTTAGTCAAATTCACGGTTCAACATGTCAACGTTGAACTCTCAGCAACTTACAATACTTTATTAGATTCCGTTTTTCTAGAAAAATGTATATGAGGGGAGTTGACTATTAAATGAGAAAATCATCAAAAGGGAGTAAAGGGATAATTTGAAGGCCATCATTGAGTACAGGTGGCATGGCAGAGGTGGACAAGGCGCATGGACAGCCAGCGAATTGCTTGCGCGGACAGCGCTCTTCGAAGGCAAGTACATCCAGTCTTTTCCCGAGTTTGGTCCTGAAAGAATGGGGGCTCCCGTGACAGCGTTCACGCGGATAAGTACTGAGCCTATTCGGCTGCATTGTGCTGTTTACGAGCCAGATGTCGTTGTTGTTTTGGACCCGACACTGTTGAAGGCGGTTCCAGTGGCGTCTGGAGTGGGTGAAAACGGAATTTTCGTAGTTAACTCTGCTGATGAACCTGCTAAGGTCCGAGAGAGTCTAAAAACCAAAAAAGGTAAACTTTGGACTATTCCTGCAACGCAAATCGCGCTGAAAATCTTGGGCATGCCTATAACCAACACTGCTATGCTGGGAACGGTTGCCCGAGCCACGAACGTGGTTTCTTTGGAGAGTATAGAGAAAACAGTAAAAGAGCGATTCAGATTGGACTTAGCGGAGAAGAACTTCGCAGTTATCAAAGAAGCTTATCAGGAGGCAAAACAAGAATGACCCGTGAAAAAGGTTGGAAAGAAATTGCGCCTGCAGGTGTATGCTCAAAATCAAGCACAAGCTTCTTGACGGGTGACTGGAAGACATATACGCCTGTAAGAGACTTGGAAAAATGCACTCGCTGTCTGTTATGCGTGATTTTCTGTCCAGATGGCGCCATACATTGGAAACCTGAAAAGGCGGATATAGAGTTTGATTACAGTTTCTGCAAAGGCTGCGGAATATGCGCCAACGAGTGCCCAACTAAGGCTATAACGATGAAACTGGAAAAGGAGTGAACAGCGGCATGAAGAGTATTTGTAGACAAGAAATGATGGCGTTAAACGGGGACGAAGCAGTAGCTTACGCCGTTAAGCAGTCAGACGTGGATGTTGTCGCTGCGTACCCGATAACACCGCAAACGATAATTGTTGAGAAATTCAGCGAGTACGTTGCTAACGGCGAAGTCCAAACCGAATTCGTCTGCACCGAGTCGGAGCACAGTGCTTTAACTGCGTGTCTTGCGGCTTCTGCCACTGGTGCGAGGACTTTTACTGCAAGCGCTTCTGCTGGTTTAGCTTTGATGCATGAAATGCTTTTTGTGACTTCTGGCTGTCGTGCGCCAGTGGTGATGGCAATTGCTAATAGGGCGTTGTCTGCGCCGCTTAACATTCACGGTGACCATTCTGACAGCATGGCACAGAGAGACAGCGGCTGGATACAAATGTACGTGGAGAGCGCTCAAGAAGCCTATGATTCGATAATTCAGGCTTTCAGGATAGCTGAGGACTTTCAGGTGCTTTTGCCAGTTATAGTGGGTTTAGACGGTTTCACCTTGAGTCACTCGCTGGAAAACGTGAAGGTGCTTCCAGATGACGTTGTCAAAAAATTTGTTGGGATTCATGAACTGCCTTTGGTGGAGACGCATGAAGGAAAAAAGGCGCCTTTCAAGCTTGACCCAGCAAATCCCATGACTATGGGACCTATAGCTTTCCCAGATTATTATTTTGAGTTCAAGCGGCAGCAAGATGAAGCCATGAAGAACGCTCTTGCCGTGATTCGAAAAGTTAACGATGAATATGCTGAAGTTAGTGGACGCAGTTACGGAAACGGCTTGGTTGACGCTTATCGTCTTGAGGACGCGGAGGTTGCGGCAGTATGCGTAGGTTCAACTGCGGGCACGATGAAAACGGTTGTTGACGAGCTTAGGCAGAAAGGCGTGAAAGCTGGGCTTCTGAGGCTTCGCACGTTCAGACCTTTGCCAGTCGAAGAGATTCGAAGTGTGCTGGGAAACGTGAAAGCTGTTGCTGTGATGGATAAAAGCCTGAGTTTCGGAGGAAATGGCGGTGCAGTTTTCCATGAGGTTCGTCATGTCCTCTACGATGCTGCAGTGCGCCCGTATGTTGTGAACTACATTTACGGTTTAGGTGGAAGAGATTCAAGCCCGAAGGAACTGCGAGCGATATACGAGGATTTGCAGCGGATACTGCAGACTAAGCGTGTTGAGAAGCCAATACAATACTTGGGGCTAAGAGAATAAGAGGGAGGAATGAAAAAGAATGACTGAAGAATGGAAATTCACTGCGAAAGATATCGCTGAAAAACCAGACTTGTTCGTTTCAGGTCACAGAGCATGCGCAGGCTGTGTACCGGCAACTGTGATGAGGTTGATAATGAAAGCTACGCGAGGACCGACAATAGTGACGGAAGCGACTGGCTGCATGGAAGTGGCTTCGTCAATTTACCCATATACGTCGTGGAGTTTGCCTTGGTTACACACGGCTTTCGAGACTGCTGCTGCAAACGCTGCTGGAATTGAAGCGGCTTTGAAGATAATGAAGAAGAAAGGCAAGTTGAAGCAGGAGCATGTTGATGTTATCGCGATTGCTGGTGATGGCGGCACTTATGATATAGGGTTGCAGGCGTTGTCAGGTGCGGTTGAGCGTGGGCACGATTTCCTGTTTGTGCTGTATGATAATGAGGCGTACATGAACACGGGGATTCAGCGTAGCGGTGGAACTCCGCACGGGGCTGCGACAACAACTACGCCTGCTGGCACCGTTATGCCTGGAAAGCTTGAATCTAAGAAGCCTATTGCGGAGATTATGTTGGCGCATGAGATGCCTTATGTGGCTACTGCTTCGCCGTATTACTGGAAGGATTTGATCACGAAGGCGCGGAAGGGTTTGGAAGTTGAGGGTCCAGCGTTTCTGCATGTGTTTGCGCCTTGTCAGCGTGGTTGGCGGAGTGAACCTGCGAAATCTATTGAATATTCGAAGTTGGCGGTGGAGACTTGTGTGTTTCCACTTTGGGAGTCTGTGAACGGTCAGTGTCAATTGTCTGTGCCGAGTAGGCTTGTTGCGCTTGCACCGCAAAAGAAGAAGCCAGTGACGGATTATCTGAAGGGGCAAGGGCGGTTTAGGCACCTGTTTAAGCCTGAGAACAAGAAATTGCTGGAAGAGATTCAACGCGTAACCGATGAGCGGTGGGAACGCTTGCTCACGAAGTGCGGTGAAAAGTCGAAGGCGGCTTAGCGCCGTAACCTTTTTTGTTTTGATTTCTTTGTGTGAGCAAATTGGTAACGCTTTGTTCTTTCAAGTTACTTTTGGAGTCTTTGTCAACTGCGTTTATCTACGTGTTAAGCGACAACGCGTCTGCAGTGCGGGTGTATTCGAAGGTTGGGTTTAAGTCGTATAAGAGATGTTTCTACGTGAAAATTTGAGGTCATAGTAAGTGGTGAACAAGCATGAGTAGTAAGCAGTGGGGTAGTTTGTTTGCGGTTTTGGCGAGTTTGATGTTTGGGTTGAGCCCTGTTTTTGCGCGTTTGACGCTTGACTTTGTGAATGTTGAGACTATGAACGTTTTGTTCACTGCTTTTGCCAGTTTGTGTTTTGTGGTGTTTTTCGGGGCGTTCAGAAGAGCGCATTTCAGGAGCATACTTGCCAATTGGCGCAAGGTTGCTTTGGTGAGCTTACTTTCTGCTGCGGGTTCCATGCTGTTCACTTATGGCATTTTCTGGTATGGACCCGTGAACGCTTCGTTCTTGGTTCAGTTCACCGCGGTTTTCACCATCCTATTTGGCGTGGCGTTCTTTAAAGAAAGGTTTACGCGGTTGGAAAGCGCTGGGGTTTTGGTGGCTGTTGCAGGCGTGTTCGTTTTGGCGTATGGAGACTTGACTTTGGAAATCGTGGGCACGCTGGTTCTGTTGGGTTCAGCGTTGTTTTTTGCGTTGGCGAATTCGCTTTCAAAAGTTTACGTGAAGAACGTGAATTCTGTAGCTTTGGCTGGTGGAAATTCCATGTTTATGTTCCTGTTTATCTTTGTTTATGCAGTGTTGTCAGGCAGGCTGGAGACAGCTTTTCCTTCAGTGACGCTTGGCTATGCAATTTTGGGTTCAGTTACGGGTGTCGTTTTGAGTTTTGTCTTGTTTTTCAAAGCTCTGCAAGTGTTTGAAGTGTCTAAGGCTGCAACGATACGGACTGTGGAGCCGTTTTTGACTGCGGTTTTCTCTTTTGCCATTTTGGCTTTGGCGCCTACGGCTAATCAGCTTGCAGGAGGAGCCTTGATAGTGATTGGTGTGGTTGTTTTGAGTTTGACTAAAGGAAAATAAATAACTGTGAGCATAAGAGAATAAGCGAAGAAACATGCAAAGTAAATGCGTATGTCCTCGTTGTGGAGCACCGTTAGTGCTAAAAGGTGGAGGAAAAGGCGAAGTTAAGGCTAAAGCGAAACTGTTGCTTACAATGCATGCTGAGCGCACCTACGTCTGCACAAAATGCGGGTACAGTCACCAGAGCCACACAATAATGATGAAATAGGTTTTGTATTCTTTGGCGTCTGAGTGTAGACCCCCTCCCTTTTAAATAGACTGAACCATTTCAACATGCTAATGGTTGGTGAAAACACCAATAGTGACCGCCCCTCTATAGGTTTCTGCAATGAATCTCTATTAGGCGGCAAATAGACTGGCGTGGCGCTTTTGTGCTCGGAACAGGCTATGCCTTGTATATGGTAACTATTTTTCGACTGAACTCAGTTCCTTAATCAGCTCTTTGGCTCGGTCCATGCGGATTTTTCGTTCCTTAACCATCCGTTCAGCTACCAAATTCACCAGTTTATCTGAGGCGCCTGCTGCCACGGCGATGTTTCGGGCGTGGAGCGACATGTGACCGCGCTGAATGCCCTCATGCGCCAACGCGCGTAATGCTGCAAGGTTTTGAGCTAAGCCGACGGCAGTTATGACTTCGGCGAATTCGTTGGCTGTTTTTACGCCGAGGATTTTCACTGCGATTTTTGCTACAGGATGTGTTCGCACGGCGCCGCCGATAAGTCCCACAGCCATGGGTAGTTCAATTGAGCCTTTGAGGTCGCCGTTCTCGGTTTTCTCCCACGTGGAAAGCGAGGTGTATTTGCCGTTCAGCGCGGCGTAGGCGTGAGCGCCAGCCTCGATGGCGCGGTGGTCGTTGCCCGTGGCGAGGATGACAGCGATTATGCCGTTCATGGCGCCCTTGTTATGCGTAGCTGCACGGTACGGGTCTGCCGCTGCGAAGGCTGAGGCGTTGACGATGCCGTCTACGACTTCTTCGCCGCCTAAAGCTTCTTTTGGCACGGTGCACCATGCGCGAGCAAGGCGTTTCGTGGCTAGGTTGCTGATTATCCTGAGGTAAACGTGCCCGCCCGTGATTTGCTCTATCAGTGGCGCTACGGCTTCAGCCATGGTGTTGACGGCGTTGGCGCCCATAGCGTCGCGGCAGTCCACGTGCAACTCCGTTATGAGCATGGGTCCAACGGTGGTGCTGATTACTTTGGCGTCGAGGTCTTTTGCTCCGCCGCCAGCCGAAACCAACACAGGGTCTTGATCGTTAGCTTTCGCAAGGATTTCCTGCTTCGCCGCTAAAACCCGTTGCTTAGCCGCGTCAGGGTCTCCGACGCCAACAACTTGGATTTGCCCAATCATAACTGGAGGCGTGCTGCTGGTGTGGAAGCCTCCGCCTTCCCGCACCATCTTAGCGGCGTAGCTGGCAGCCGCCACCACAGACGGCTCCTCAATCGCCATAGGAATAAGGTAGTCGCGGTTGTTGATGAGGAAATTAACGCCGATGCCCAACGGCAATGGGAACGCTCCCACCACGTTCTCTATCATACGGTCAGCCGCTTCCAAAGGCAA
>CAZUHG010000012.1:0-30600 GCA_964620515.1 uncultured Candidatus Bathyarchaeia archaeon | reverse complement strand
GTGACCTACCCTCTATAGGTTTCTGCATACAATTTCTATTAGGATCCAAATAGGCGGCAAAAATGCTGGTTTTTTGCTTTGTCAAGAAATCTTGACTAAGCGGAAGCAGGGTTAGTCAAGAAAGTTTGACTAAAAAACGCTGTTTCTGGCTTGTTTAGTCAAGAAACCTTGATAAAAACGCTTTTTACAGCCAAAAAATAGCATTAAGCAGGGATAGCAGATGAAAAAACAAACCTGTATAGCCGCTTTGTTTTCGGCATTGCTGGTTTCAGCGTTAGCTGGAATTCTGCTAGTGAACTCTGCGGCGGCAAACCCAGTATACCAGAAAGGCGGCTACACTACTATAACCATGCAGTCTCCGCAGCAAAACCACGCCTACAGCCCAAACAATCTCGCCATAGAGTTCACCGTAAAAACCAACGTGCAAGAAGCGTATCCGTATTGTTATGTCTTAGATGGAAGCTGGGAATACCTTAGTGCTTCGGTTTGGAACAATTTTCTTAAGGTAAATCAAACCTTAATTAGCGAAGTTGTAATGTCTGGTGATTCTCCCGCGCCGGAATACTCGTCTTTTCCTCTATCCACAGAATACACTTGGGACTGCTCAGGAACTCTGCCTCGACTAAGCGAGGGAACGCACAGCATCACAATTTATTGCCGTCACGCGGTGTACTATCCGCTCTTAATTGTTTATTTTAACGTAAGCACTCCTCCTGTGGTTACGGTTCTGTCGCTTGAAAACAAGACATACGGCGCAACGGGTGTTCCGTTGGATTTTACGGTTAGCAAGCCATACTCTAGCGTTGCCTATAGCTTGGACGGGCGGGAAAACGTCATTGTCACGGGAAGCACGACGCTGACGGGCTTGTCCAGCGGGGAGCACTCAGTTATAGTGTACGCTTGGGACGCTCTGGGAAGTGTAGGAGCCTCAGAAACCATCTTCTTCACCGTGGCAGAGCCTTTCCCGACAGCGTTAATCGCAATTGCTTCAGTTGTGGTGGCAGCAGTTGGCATTGGTCTGCTGGTTTACAAGAAGAGGCGAATGCCATGAGAAAACAGACTGTGACTGTGGTTTTATGCCTGACACTTCTAATCACAGCGTTAGCTGGAACGTTGCTCGTAAGAGACGGAATAGCAAATCCATTTGTTCCAATTCCAGGTCGACCGACACTTAGTGCGCCACCTCCTCCAGAACCCGCCGTCATTAACCTTACGGCTCCGCAAAACAACGCTTCATACACGAGAAACATTCGGATTAATATTGTTATTACCAATCAGTCAGACAAATATTCGGTCTACCATTACTTGGACGGACAGGAAATCACTGAACCTATTAAAGGTGTCTCCTCCCACTGTTTTTGACAGACTTGTCTGAGGGAAAACATACCTTTAAAGTTGCCGTGTCTAACCAGAAGCTGATAAAATTCGATTTCTGTTATTGGGATGGAGATTTTGATGCTATTGTCAGTATAAGGGAAACACTGTATAGCGAGAAGGTTTGGAGTTATTCTGAAGTTAGCTTTATTGTTGATAACACTTCGCCGCTGGTTTCAGTGGTGTCGCCGCAGAACGAAACGTACGACGTGACTGATGTGCCGCTGGGCTTCACGGTGAACGAGCAGACTTCGCGGCTTGCTTACAGTTTGGATGGGCAAGAGAACGTGACGGTTTCTGGGGACACGGTTTTGTCTGGGTTATCTATTGGAGAGCACAAGGTGGTAGTGTACGCTTGGGATGAGGCGGGAAACGTCGGCGCGTCAGAAACAGTACACTTTAGCGTGGCAGAGCATTTCCCAACTTTGCCTGTAGCAGCAGCTTTTATCGTAGCAGCGGCTTTTGCTGTCGGCGCAGGCATTCTGATACATCACAAGAAACAGAATCGTTAAGTGGAAATGTTTATTCGCTTCCACAACGCAGTTACCCAGTTGAAAGTGCTTGGTGCACATTGGTGCTCTGTTAAGAAAAAGTTGAAACCTCAAGCAGTTATTGCATGTTTTTCAACGCGTTTTCAAGTTCGTTAAAGCTTTTCACTATGGCGTCAGAATGCATCACAATCCACGGACTCAAACACTCCATTCCAGAAACCACTATAACCCGCTTGCCTTTGCGCTTGGCGTAAAACAGTTCCATGCATGCTCCCGCGGAAAGTTTGGGCAAGTAAACAATCATGACATCGCAGCGTTCAGCGTCATCCAAGTCTCTTTGAATGAAGCCAGCGGCAGGAACATTAGGCCACCACCACTCCTCGTCGCCCTTGTAGAGGCTTTTTTCGCGTTTCCACGGGTCAATCACGTCAAAGCCCAGTTTCACGCAGATTTCTGTTATGGCTTTCCTGTAGCCTTGGTCGGTTTCCATGCCCAGAATGGGACCCGAGATGAACGCTTTCTTTTTCATGGCTGATCGCATGAGCCTTCCTAATATTTGACACTGAGGTATAACAGTACCGACAACGCTGCGCACTCAAATATATCTGGCAACAAGGCAAACGGTCCCAGACCAAACGCTTTGAAACCGAAAATCCACATGACTAACGGATTTGCAGTGAGGGCTCTCAAGAGGAAAACCAGTGAGAACATGATTAGTCCAAAGGTGAATTGCGAACGCGTCTTCCTGTATATGTCAATGTACGTAGTTAACAGGAAGGATAACAGTGCAATATTAACTGTGGAAAGTACAGTTTGCGCTATATAGAAAAACTCGAAGTCGCCAAGAATATACTCTGACGGCGGAAAGCGCCTTTGGGGAAAATCTGAAAATTGAAACGGAAATGCGTATGACGCCCAAAGCGCTGCTAAAAGCGCTATCGCTACCAAAGTTACAATTATTACTACCCAAAGTTTCGTACTCTTATCCATATTGTTGTTCATGTGTTTTTCCCCTTTTTCTACTTTTTCCAAATTCTCTTCACAATCTCCTCAAACGCTGCATAATCGTTCTCCAAGAGGGTAGAAAGAAAATAGGTGGTGCCGTATCCTTCTCCTGCAGAAGTGACGAGTTTGTTTTTTTGAAGAACTTTCAAATGGTGCCTTATTGTTCGGTAGTCCATCTCCAGAAGAGTTGCTAATTGATTTGCGTTCTGCGGCGATTCTCTTAGGGCACTAATTATCTTGGCGCGAGTCACACCACCGCGAGTGCCTGCTATAAGCCAGCCCAATATGTATTTCAAGCCACGTGCATTAGCAGACACTGAACCTCCTCCTGTACGACCTATTTCGTCAAACCAGTGTATAAAGGAGTAAATAATGTTTTATATTCCGCTGGCATGTGAACAGTGACGTCTGAGGACAAACAAGTAGCTGTTACTTTTAGTTCATGATTTCCGTAATATCCTGCAGAATTGTGTCTGACGGTATCGCGAACCCTATACCTTGAGAATCTTCAACTATAGCAGTAGCCATACCAACCACCTGTCCTAGATAATTCATTAATGGACCGCCCGAGTTGCCTGGGTTCAAGGGAGCAGTTGTTTGGATAATATTGGTTAATATGGTTTCGCCTGTGTTTATTGTTCGGTTCAGCGCGCTAACTATGCCGTTGCTCATTGAACCTGCTAAGCCATAAGGGGTGCCGACCACTATCACTGGGTCGCCGACTTTCAGGGTTGAAGAACTAATGATATTGAGGGGTTTGTACTCGCTTTGCAAAGCCTCTGTTGTAAGCACTGCGACATCGTTGTTTGGGTTGGCGCCTTCAAGCGAAGCTGTGTATGTGTGTCCGTTTGAGAATGTAACTTTGATGCTTATGGCACTGTCAATTACATGGTAGTTTGTTAGAATAATCATCTGCCCTGAATAGTTGTAGACGAAGCCAGAGCCTTGAACCGTTAAGGTTTGGCTAACTACCACTTTGACTACGACAACTGACTCTCTGACTTGTTCAAAAAGCTGGGAAAGCGAAACATTGTCTCCTATAAAATAAGTTACGTTTTCATAGATCACGCTTGGTGTTGCTTTGATATCGTTGATCTGCTCCTGTAACGTTGCCAGCTGGCTCTTGAGACCGCTAATTTCCTCCAAAATTTCGCTGGTGTTTTGGCTGTCTGCATTAGACGCTTCAAGGTTATCGATTTGGTCGCTGATTGCCAAAAGTTGACTTTGGAGGGCATCAATTACTTCCAAAACATCGCTCTGGTTCTGACTGGTTGTTTCTGTTTCTGCTTGAAGATTATTGATTTGCTCCTGAATTGTTGATAGTTGATTTTGCAGCTTACTAACTTGATCTGAAGTGGATGTGTAACCTGCCCAGTAGCCTATAAGTCCTCCTGCGCTGAGGCTAGCTGCTACAATAATTATTATGAGAACGAGTGAAAACTTTCTTTTTTGTTCTTTCGGAAACTCCACTGGCAACTGCCACTCCAAACGCGATGATTATTCAGCACGTGAGGCTATTAAGACGGGAGCCCTCTCGCTTGCTGGCTCATCCAGCTTCAGCGGCTAGCCTCTGTCAACGTAAAGGCTAATCATATATAATTATTTAACGATTTTTCCAAATTAGCCCCGAATGGCATTTTTGACTTAATTTTATTCTGAAATATGTAAATCGCCCTTTCGGCGAGCGTTGCTATTAAGCTGTGTGTTTTTTTCAATGTAGGAAAAAAGGGAAATGCTATTTGCAATGATGCCACGCTAATCATAGCAAATCTTCTCGGAGAGACCACGAATGCTAAGATTTTTTGGCTACAGCGTATACTGCAAGCACTATTGCAAATATACTCAATCCAATTCCGCCATACAACACCGTTGAATCGGCTGGTTCACCTACTGAACCTGCGGCACCAGTCAAACCAGTTTCACCTGCGGCGCCCTGTGGTCCTGTCAAATCTGGAACAGTGTATTCAACGTATGCCGTAGCGTTCGAGGTTGTAGCTGTCAAATAGAAAGTCCCATGTATGCTTGTAGGAGCAATCACAGTAGCTGAGAAGTTGCCTGTTTCGTCTGTTTCTACCGTTTCAGTGAAGTTATAGACTGCTGTTCCATCATCCGCGACTAATCCAAGCCAAACTGTTTCTGAAGCGTCGAATCCACTACCTGTAACGCTGACAATATTGCTGTTATCTGGTGAAGCAGTTATCGATGCTGTGCTTTCTTCTATAGTGTACTCAATGTAAGCTGTGACGCTTGATGTTGCGGCTGTCAAATTGAACGTTCCGTACATGCTTATGGGAAGAGTCGCAAGAGTTGAAAAGTTTCCTTCTGCATCAGTTTCTATCGATTCTGGGAAGATATAGTAAGTCGTGCCATTGGCGATTAATCCTAGTGTAACGCTTTCTGAAGCATTGAATCCAGTTCCTGTAACAGTGATGACATCGCTTTTGTTTGTTGAAGAAACACTTATTGCCGCTGTAGCGTCGTCTGCATAGACTGAAGAAACCAATGCAATCCCCAAGAGCACGGTAGCCATCGCAAAGAGACATGTGTTTTTCCTCATTTGTTTCACCTCGTTTTTGTTCCGAACATGCAATTTTGGTATAAAGAAGCTTTTTCAGGATTATACCCAATTTTAGCCAAAATCTAAAAATGAAAACCCTTCCAAGAGTATACATTCTAGTTATTTGGTTGCTGAACTTCCAGTTTTCTAACTTTCATGTTTGCACGAGATTTTGTAGAGATTAGAGTGAGATTCTGAAAAATCCTTTAATATTCTTTCAGGCGCAGCAAGATACGACAACCAGAAAGGGAGATGATCACAGTGGCTAAACCCAATATGCAAACTTGCGCACCAAGGAACCAACCCGAGCAAAGTACGTTCCTCTCGCTATCCTTTCATTCTCTCTTTTTGGTTGTCTTTTTTCTGGACTAATTTGAACAGGTGAGTTAGTTGGGAATCATTACAAGAGCAGTTAGAAACATTTCGAGACGCAAAATGCGCGCGCTGTTAGTAATCATCGCCTTAGGTTTTTCTCTGGCAATTATGATATCTATACCTGCAGGTGTTGTCGCAAATCAAGAATCCACACTGGGTCTAACCGAAAACCTCGGCAACACAATCACTCAAACAGAGGCAACAATAAGCCAAACATTAACACAAATCGACTGCAGTCTTTCATCAAGCATGGAAGGCTTCGGCTTTGCACCCCCCGACATGGGGAATTTTAATTCTACGTTTCCAGGTGCTGGAGGTTCTGGCTTCACACCTGGACAGTTCGGCAATGGCACGGGTATGCCTGGAGAATTCGGCGGCGGCGCATTTGGCGGCGGGGAAACTACCCCCATGAATGAAACTCTATACTCCGATGTTAGCTCCATTGAGGGCGTTGCCGCTGTGGCGTCAAGCCTGCAAGTGTCTGAAGGAACAAACCAAACGATAACGGCTCCAAACGGGCGGACTTTCACGCGCCTTGTACCCGATTACGTGATTGAAGGCATCACGTTGACTTCTGAGCTTGTCGACAATTATCCAGTTTTGCCAACGACTATTACAGCTGGAAGAAACCTGCAGGTAGGAGACAGCGGGGTCGTGCTTCTAAGCGAAAACAACACAGTGTTTTTCGGCGCTGAAGTCGGTGACACAATCGAGATTTTAGATGAACCTTTTGTGGTAATAGGTGTCTACGAATCGTCGGGAATTGAGGACGCAACTACACTTTACATGAATCTTTCTGACGCTCAGTCGTTGACTAACAATGCTGGATACATAACCAGTCTAACGGTGTTCGCTGAGAGTAGTGATGTGGTGACTGAGGTTGCTACCGCCATAAGTTCTTTGCATCCAGAGCTTTCAGTCACTACTGGGCAACAACGCCTAGATCAACTTGAAGCCCTGCAGACAAACTATGAAACCGCGCTGGAAAACGCAGAAGCGACCCTCGCACAAACACAAAGTGTCGCGGTTCAAGAGATAATCGTCGCAGTTGCAGCTACCAGCTTGATAGTACTGTTCGTGATGTTGTATACTGTACGTGAAAGGACAAAGGAGATTGGTACGCTTAAGGCGATTGGTTTCAGCAACTGGACCGTTATGAGCCAGTTTATGCTTGAAGGCGTTCTGCTGAGTTTGATTGCAGGAGCAGTTGGAATCGCAATAGCCAGCATTGCTGCACCTGCACTATCAGGATTATTGCTCCCTGCTATAGGTCAACAAATAGGAACTTTTGGAGGTACACGCATGGCAGCGGCAAATCCCGGAGCGACAAGCTCAGCAACTGCTGCCGTAACGCTAACCCCTGAACTCATTCTAATCACGCTTGGTGCAGCAGTACTGTTGGGCGCGTTGGGTAGCTTGTACCCCGCGTGGAGAGCATCTAGAACAAGACCTGCGGAGGCTATGCGATATGAGTGAAGCGCTATTAAAGATAGAAAAACTGTCGAAATCCTATGCGCTGGGCAAACGCGAAGTCCCAGCTCTTTCTAACTTGGATCTTCAAGTGAACAAAGGCGAATTTATCGCAATAATGGGGCCTTCTGGTTCAGGCAAAACGACCCTGCTGAACATGTTAGGCTGCCTTGATAAACCAACTAAAGGGAAACTTTTGTTGGGCGATGTGGACGTGACAACATTGCCTGAAAAGGATCTTTACAAAATACGAAGCAGCAAGATTGGGTTTGTTTTCCAAACTTTTAATTTGTTGCCGTATTTGAACGCCCGAGAGAATGTAGAACTTCCTATGGAAGGCAAAAAGAAATCAAAAAGCGAAAGAAGGCGGAGAGCATGCGAACTTTTGGGTATGGTTGGTCTTTCTGGAAGGGAGGAACATAGACCTCAACGTCTCAGCGCTGGAGAACAGCAAAGAGTGGCAATTGCCAGAGCGTTAGCAAACGACCCTGCTATAATTTTGGCTGATGAACCGACGGGAAATTTGGATTCCAAAAACAAGTACGAAATCGTTAGACTGCTCGCAAGTCTTAACATTAACCAAGGAACCACCATCATAATGGTAACACACGATAGCCATGTGGCTTCTCAAACTGAACGATTGCTCCTCTTGAACGATGGCAGAATAACAAAGGAAAAGCAAGGGCTTCATTTAGCGAAGAAAAAACTCACATGTCCATACTGTGGCAGTAAAACTCAACCCAGCGACGCGACATGCCCTTCTTGCAAGAAAAAACTATGAAAAGGTGAATAGAAATGGAAACTGATCAAAAACCCAAAACGTCACGCTTCACCGCTTTAATCGTAATAATTATCGTGGCTAGTCTGGTATCTGGAAGTCTAATAGGTTATGCGATAAGTACCTTTGCCCTGTCAGGGGATATGACTGATCTGGAAGAACAAGTCTCGACGCTTCAACAGCAAGTGTCAGATTTGCAATCAACATCGAATACAGCAAACCAAAACAGCACCTACATAATTGGCGAGAACGCTTCGCTTGCCCCGTTGTATGCGGAAGTTAAAGACTCCGTCGTCGTCATCCGAGGGTTAACAGTGCAATATGACATTTTCCATCGCGCCTACTATTCGCAGGTGCAAGGTTCAGGTTTCGTCTACAACTATGAGGGACAAATGGTTGTCATCACAAACAATCACGTGGTGGAAGACGCAATCAACATTACTGTAACTTTCATAAACGGAAACGGATACGCAGCCACAGTTCTCGGTTCCGACCCCTACGCTGACCTAGCAGTCCTTTCAACAAACGCGCCAGAAAGCGAGTACAGTGCTCTTGAAATCGTTGACTCAAAAACGTTGCAGGTGGGTGACCCAGTTATCGCAGTCGGCAACCCTTATGGGCTGGCTGGATCGATGACTACCGGCATAATAAGTGCGCTGGGCAGGACAATAACTGAAGAAATGTCCGGTGATTACCCCATAGCAAACGTCATACAAATGAGTGCGCCCATAAATTCAGGCAACTCTGGGGGTCCGCTTCTGAACTATGAAGGTCAAGTTGTCGGCATAACTACCGCCATTGTAAGCGACTCTCAAGGATTATGCTTCGCAATCCCGTCTAGTACGGTGCTACGTGAGATTGGATTCTTAATAACGGAAGGGTCTTTCAATCAGCATCCGTGGCTTGGTGCATCGGGAACAGATATGACTTGTGAAATCGCAAACGCAATCGGCGTCGACGTAACTTACGGCTGGCTGGTCGTTCAGGTTACAAGCGGCGGACCTGCTGATGACGCGGGGCTTCAAGGAGGAACATATCAGGTTGCAGTTGCTGGGGAAGCTGTCACGGTCGGAGGCGACATTATAATAGCATTTGATGGAACAAGAATCAGGGACATTGATGACCTTTCAACTTTTCTGGAAGAAAACACTGTACCAGACCAAACAATTGATGTGACAATAATCAGAGACGGCGAAACGATGACGCTTCAACTTACGCTTGGAACACGACCATCAGCAACATAAACCCTAATTGTTCTTGCGCGCAAATCAAGCGCCGACCCCCAAAAACAGCAAAACCCTCTAGTCTGTTGGGCGTTTCAGTCGGTATTTTTATAAGCGGAATGCTTGAAGTAAATTTCCATGCAAGCTGAAATCGGCATAATCGGCGGAACAGGTCTCTACGACCCCCAACTGCTCAAGAACGTTGAAGAAGTAAACGTGGAAACGCCGTACGGCGCGCCCTCTGACGCAATCACCGTAGGCGAGTTGAAGGGCAGGCGTGTGGCGTTTTTGCCGCGTCACGGAAAGAAGCACACGATACGACCTACAGATGTCAATTCGCGAGCTAACATTTTCGCTTTGAAAAAGCTCGGCGTCCAAAGGATTCTTGCGCCTGCAGCCGTCGGCTCGTTAAAGGAAGATTACAAGCCAGGCGACGTCGTGTTTGTTGATCAGTTTATTGACCGAACCACCAAGCGGGAGCAGTCGTTCTACACGGAAAAGCGCGTGTGCCACATATCGGTGGCTGAACCGATGTGCCCTGAACTGAGGCAGATACTGATATCCATAGCCAAAGACACAGGCATCCGCGCACACCCTACTGGAACCTATGTTTGCATCGAAGGACCACGCTTTTCAACTAAAGCTGAGTCAAAGCTTTTCAGGAGTTGGGACGCAGACATAGTCGGCATGACGCTTGTTCCCGAGTGTGTTCTGGCACGTGAAGCTGAAATGTGCTACGCTTCGATAGCAACCGTTACAGATTATGATGTGTGGAAGGACCACGCGGTCAGTGCGGATGAGGTTATAACAACCATGAGGAACAGTGTTGAAACAGTCAAGCGCATAATCTTGGAAGCATGTGCACGTTTGCCGAAAGAATGCGCTTGCGAATGTAAAAACGCGTTGAAGGGCGCGTTCCTGTGAGGGAGAAATCGGAAATGAAAAAAACTGAAAATCACAAGTTGGATCTCAAGTCAAAAGTGCGAAGAATACCAGAGTTTAAGGGCGTGGTTTTCTGGGATATAACTCCGCTTCTGAAAGACAAAATGTGCTTCAGAGAATGCATCAGATTATTAGCTGACCATTACCGAGGTAAGGATATAGATGTTGTAGTGTCGAATGAGGCTAGAGGCTTCATCGTGGGTGCCGCGTTAGCCTATGAGCTTGGAGTCGGGTTTGTTCCAGTGAGGAAAAAGGGGAAACTGCCTTTCAAGTGCGTGGACTTGACTTACAAGAAAGAGTACGAATGCGACACGATAGAAGTTCACGAAGACGCAATTGAGCAGGGACAAAAGGTTTTGCTAATTGATGATTTGCTGGCGACGGGTGGAACCATTAAGGCGAACATTGATTTGGTTGAGAGGCTGGGTGGAGAAGTGGTTGGCATAGGCTTTCTGATAGAACTAGGCTATCTTGACGGAAGAAAAGCAATCAGCGACAAATACGACGTGTTCTCAATAATTAAATACAGCACTACCAACGGGTAGACACCGTATAGCTGAGCACTTGTAAAAATCTATTCATTTTCTTAAATACTTGAAATCTAATATTGTGGTGCGGGGGGAAGGGTGCTTGAATCTATTCGTGTTCCTAGCAATCTGGGCTTTTCTGTGGTATATTCCACTGCCGCCTAGAAAATTCAGTTTGAAATCCGGCTGGCGTTTCGCCTCATTAGTGCTTGGCTTGTTGATTTTCTTTGTTATACTATCTTTGCAAACGCCGTTAAGCATCTTTGTTTACCTGCTAATCCTCACAAGGCTGTTCGTGGCAATTATCGAGTGGTCCGTTTCCTTAAGACCGATGAAGGTGGATGAGCCTCCGCAGTATCCCTCTGTGGGCACTCGTATCCCAGTAAAACTTTCCTTCAAACTCCACCGAAAGACAGTCACCCTTCTAATGATAGGTACATTCTTGTTCTCTAGTGGCGCACTGATTGTATATGATCAGGTTCAGCATGTGACTAACGCCTCCTATTTCAACAGTTTCATCCAACCCGCCTCGGGCTTGCCTTTTAACAGCACCATCCCCGACGGTATGGTTCGCCTCGTCACGAGCGAACTCGCCATATCAATCGCGAGGCGGCACATGTCCGAGTTCGGAAGCAACACGCAAGTCTTGGACTGTCACGTAACCAAATCGCCCGACGGAAGCCTAGTTTGGGTAGTCGCCATCGGCTCAACTAACATCATAGCGGAAAACTACGTCAAAGGCTTCGTAATCGTAGATGCAACCGACCCCACCGCCACGCCAACAGTAATGCACACTGAATTCACCATCGGAGAAGGCTTATGGTGGGACCACAACATTCCCTTCCGCAACTACATGAATGACATGTCAAAAACTTACGGAGTGTCATACGTGACGTGGGATTTGACCACAAACGACCCTGTGTACGTGGTAACCCGCTACAACGTCGGATTTGACCTTGTCCGGCGATATGAGACTCCGCTCGCCTATGACGCCCAAGGAAACCTGCAGTACGAACCCGCCACCATCCAAGTCATTCCAGAGTGGGTGACGCAAGTCTACGACGAAGATTGGCTGGAAGGCATGGTAAACGAGATGGGCGGCTTACGAAGAGCAGACGGTTTTGACTACTGGGCTGGAGGCTTCCTTTGGCTAATTCCCCCAAGCCGCGACCGTTTCGAAATGACTGAGGACACGCGGTACATCGTTGATCCAGAAACAAGCGATGTGGTTGCTCTCATGTGCGTTAATCCAGTTGGGAACCAGCGTACGCTGTCAGGTGTTTTCAAGGCTACCCGCGAAGGCGTCCTGTTCTACGACTTCTCGCAGTCAAACTACATTTCTGGAATGACGGTTGAGGACTTGGTTGAAGGCAGATTGCCAAAACCTGCCACGGGCAACTATTATGCCATGATGCCCCTCCTCTACACGGTAGAAACCTCCGCTGGCAACTACAGGCTTGCGTGGTACGTGCCAATATACTGGTATGAGCTAAGCGGTGAAGTTGACGAGACTGTATACTTGTCTGGATTTGCAATTGTGGACGCTTCAGACACAAACAAAATAGCTTTAACAATTAATGAGGAAGGCATGACAAGCGAGCAAATGGTGCGAAAAACACGGTTAGACTTCATCAAACTGTTCGGCGTAACCACCTATCTTGAACTGAGCACCACGGTCTTAGGCAAATATGACTACGTAGAAGACGGCACAACACAAGTAGTGTTACACCTTAACAACGCCACTTATCCATGGGTAGAGGCAACCCCAAAGGACCTTACAACCACGCAATGGAACGAACTATTAGCTACAGCACCAGCGAACAGCGTTACTGTGCGCATAGAAAAACACGGCGACAAATGGATAATGACGTACTTCGAAAACATTAACCTACCATAGCTAAAGCGTTCGGGAATAACGTGTTTCGCGGCAATTACTGCTTGATGGTGCCGAACTTTATGTTTCGCATCATTACGGAATTGACGTTTTTCTTGAAAACTGCTCACAACGAAAGCATCAAATTTCAAGCGCTTTAATATAAAATGACCCCTCGCAAGAGTAGAAAAACGCTGAGGCAGCGTTCTTTGGCGCACTAAAGCTTTTCTGTTCTGAAACTACTATATCCAGAACAACGTGATGCCAATGAAGCCGGAACAAGCTAAAACCGCAGCTAAAGCCTTGAACGAACTAAACGAAAGTTACACTGAACTGTGTGGCGCAATAAAAGGCACTGCCGACACTGCTGAGGCTGCTAAGAAGCTGTGGCGTGACGGCAACAAGTCGAGGCTCATAAAAATCGGAGTAGCTTTGATACTGTTCCCAGAACCTACTCCCATCAGCGAAACCATAGGTGCGTGTTTTGTGGCAGCTGGTGCGGTTCAGAAAGGAATTCAAAGTCGAGCTATCTATATTGAAGACATAACGAAAACTTTCAGAAACACAATGAAAGACGTGTTGGAAACTCATAATTCCATGCAAATCTGATGGCGCTTATAAAAAAAGTGAATATATGTCATTTTGCAAGGG
The DNA here is from genome assembly GCA_964620515.1 of uncultured Candidatus Bathyarchaeia archaeon. Taxonomy (GTDB): domain Archaea; phylum Thermoproteota; class Bathyarchaeia; order Bathyarchaeales; family Bathycorpusculaceae; genus CAZUHG01. The sequence continues at coordinate 17,334 of CAZUHG010000012.1, read as the reverse complement.
TCGAGATGAGACTTCCTTTCTTTGGAAAGGGCGACGTTGTTGAACTCACTTCAGCTTCGATTTTAAGCGTGCTGTTTGTCCCCATTTTCTGGCAAATCAGGTTTAGTGAGTTTTCTGTGAAGTTTAGTATGTTTTGTCCGTCGTTTGTGAGTTTGTAGATTTTTCTGGGGCGTTCGTTTTTCATGTTCCATTCGCTGTTGACGAAGCCTTTCTTTTCCAGCGTGGCGAGCAGCGGGTAGATGGTGCTGGGGCCGAAGTAGACGCCGAAGGTTTTGCGTATTTTCGTTATGACTTGGTAGCCGTGCATGGGCTGGGCGCTTAGAAACTGGAGAATAATCAAATCTAAGAGACCTTTCGCTAGTTTAGCTTGTACTTCTTTTTGTATGTTGCCCATGTTTTCATCCATCCCCTTCTCTTGTGTTCAACAGTTCCTTGGTGAGAACTGTATCGCATGTCTTTATACAGCATAATCAATGATATAAAGGTTCATGCATATAACAAGCATATCCGCGCATACAGCAGAACCCCCCCGGCAACGGCGAAAAACCGTAACAACATGCACTATACCAATGAAAACCACATTTTACTCAAGAACAGCAGCCCACAAAGTAACTGTTCAACACATCTACCAAAAACTGGTAAAACACCAACAAAGCAGATGCTTGAACTCATAACGTTTGCAGTTTCAGGAAAGCGCGCAGATTGACGACGTAATCTGTGAACTCCAAATTTCCCTTTTTTGGGAGATGCACAAAATCCTTATTTCTTTCGTGGAGTGCCTCAATTATTCTGATTTCAACCAGTTTTGCTCCTGCCCCGAAGATTTGCTCAATTGCATCTGCGAATTCTTCGATTTTGCAGGGGATCTCCTGTTTCTTAATTTTGAAGGTATTTTCTAAGTGGAAGTATATGTCTTGCTTGGTGGAGTGCCCAAAAAGAGAGAAGCCTTCGTCAATTGCTTCTGTCATGGCCGTTTCAAACCTGTTTTCACGTGGTTTATGCTGTTTTTTGCAAAGTTGCAGTGTGCATGTTGTGCTCATGTTTGTTTTGGTCATTTTTTCACCTTTGTGTATTTGTGTTCTACTGTTGATGTGTGTTACTTAACTACATATTACGTCGCAAGATTTAATATATAGCTTACTTTGACACTCGATATATTCCGAAAATCGATATATCTACGTAAAAAGACACACTCTCTCCCCATCATGCAACGATAAATTACGCAACCTATTACTGGCTAGCTGCAGCTTTTCTCACAGGCTACCCAGTGACCATGACCCACATCAATAAGTTTCGGCACATCTTCTACACACTTGCGTTCCTTCGCGTAAATGCATCGTGGTTGGAATCGGCATCCTGCTGGAGGATTAATTGGACTGGGAACCTCTCCAGGCAAAATTATTCGAGATCTTTTCGTTTCTGGGTCTGGAATCGGAATAGACGACAACAACGCTTGCGTGTAAGGATGCAGTGGAGAACTAAACAGTTCGTCTGTTTCGGCGATTTCCACGAATTTTCCAAGGTACATAACGGCCACTTTATGGCAAATGTGTCTAACAGTGCTTAAGTCGTGAGAAATGTATAGGTATGTTATCTTGAGTTTTTGTTGCAATTCTTGCAGCAGGTTCAAGATTTGGGCTCTAACGGAGACATCTAACGACGCCACAGGCTCATCTGCAATTAGCAATTGCGGCTCCACCGCCAACGCGCGAGCAATGCAGACCCTCTGCCTCTGACCACCACTGAATTCGTGTGGGTATCTCTCAGCGTGGTAGTCTTCCAAACCCACTAACTCCAGTAGTTCATAGAGTTTGTCGTGCCACTTATTCTTAGGAACATGCTTATGAATCATGAGGGGCTCAATGATTATGTCAGCAACTGTCATTCTTGGGTCAAGTGACGCGTAGGGATTCTGAAAGACATACTGCATCTTGCGCCTCAACTTCAAGATTTCCTGCTTGTTCTTTGACTTGAAGATCTTGCCGACCTCTTGACCTTCAAAGTAAACCTCTCCTGAAGTGGGCGAATCCAAGTACAATATTGCTCTGGATGTGGAGGTTTTTCCGCATCCACTTTCGCCAACTAAACCAAAAGTTGTTCCCTTATCCACTGAAAAACTTATTCCATCAACTGCGTGTATTACTCCAACCTGTTTTTTAAATAAAACTCCGGGAGTTTGGATTGGAAAGTGTTTGACGAGGTTTTTAACATCCAAGAAATGCATTTCACTCATTTGGTTTTCGCCTCAAGAGGAGATTTTAGGTCAATTTCCGACGCACGAATACACGCCACAAAATGTCCAGGTTCAATTTCTTCTAATGGCGGTATTCTTTCGGCGCATGCTGGTTTGGCGTATTCACAGCGAGGATGGAATCGGCATCCAGTTGGCGGTTCTATCAGGTTTGGAATTGTTCCAGGTATTACTTCAAGTTTCTCTTTTTTCAAAACTAAACTTGGAACAGCCGTGAGAAGAGCCTTTGTATACGGATGCCGCGGGTTGTAGAAAATTGCTTTTGTGTCCGCGGTCTCGCAAACTCTCCCCGCATACAGTACACTTATCCTGTCTGCTACACCTGCCACGACGCCCATGTCATGGGTGATCAAGATCATCGACATACCCAGCTTGTCCTTCAGGTTCTTCATTAATTGAAGAATTTGAGCCTGAATTGTGACGTCCAAATTTGTTGTCGGTTCATCAGCCAGAAGTAGGCTCGGCTGGCATGACAGTGCCCTAGCTACTGCCATGCGTTGCTTCATGCCTCCGCTGAGCTGGTGCGGGTAACTCCATATCTTGATTTCGGGGTCTGGAATCTCCACGAGTTTAAACAGTTCAATCGCTTTCTGCAAAATTTCTCTCTCAGCATCGCGGCGGCGCCTGATTATAGTTCTTAGCTTGTAAAAGTCCTTGGCTCGAAGGGATGGAGTTTTAACTATCTGATGGCGTTTTATCACCTCAGTTAGCTGGGTTGCGATTGAGAAGACGGGGTTTAGTGAAGTTGCGGGGTCTTGAAAAATGTAGCCAATTTCTTTTCCACGGATTTTTTGCAGGTCATTTTCAGTTTTCTCCAGCAGATTTTCTCCTTTGTAAATTATTTTTCCACCCATTATCTTTCCAGGTCTTGGAACTATGCCGAGGATGGACAGTGCAGTTACAGATTTACCGGAGCCTGATTCGCCTACTAAACCCAGCGTCTCTCCCTCTCTCACATCTATGCTTACTCCATCAACAGCTTTAACCACGCCAGCCCAAGTGTCAAAGTAAGTTTTCAAGTTTTCAATTTTCAAGATTTCCTTTGTTGTCATAGGTTTTCTTTCCATCAGTTTTATTCTCTAAGACGGGGATCTAACGCGTCTCGCAATCCATTACCCAGCAAACTGAATCCAAGCACCAGTAGCGTGATGAACAATCCTGGGAAGACCCCTTCCCACCAAGCTTCCTTTACAGCTTCGTTGGCTAATTGCAGCTGTTGACCCCACGTTATGGCAGCGGGATCGCCAAACCCTAGAAAGCTGACTGCTGCCTCTACCAAGATTGCGGTTGCTATCATGAGTGTAGTTAAAACTATGATTATGTGCAAAACATTGGGAAAAACGTGCCTGAATATTATTCTTCTTTTGCTTGCTCCCAGTGCCTTTGAGGCTTCGATGAATTCGCTTTCTTTCACTCGTAGTACTTCGCCGCGGATTATTCTTGCATTTGACGCCCATGAAAACACACCTATCATAATCATTACTATAGTTAGGCCGCCAACACCGGACGGTACTACAGCAATAATCACTTTTAGAAAGACCAGCAAGATCAGAAGGAAGGGAATAACTAGGAAGATTTCTGTTATCCTCATCAAAATATTGTCTACAAGTCCACCATAATAACCAGAGATAAGTCCTACCAATATAGCTAATGACATGGCGATTGTTGCTGCGCCAAATCCAACGTAAAGTGCTGATCTAGCACCATACACTACTTGGCTGAAGACATCGCGACCCAAGCGATCCGTGCCAAATAAGTATTTTAGAGATGGAGGGACTCTGGCTTCTCCGATATAAAATCCTGGTGTGGCATTTGGGGGATAAGGCGCTATCAGCGCGTCGAAAGCAGCTAGAAATAGCACAAATCCGATAATTAAAGCACCTGCTAATGCTGCTTTATTTTTCTTAAATCTTCGCCAAGCGATGTTCCATTGACTTACACCCTTAGATCGGTTTTTTTGATTCCGACTGGGTAACTCAAGTTCAGGAGACTCTTTGCTTTTCATTAACTATTTCTCCATGATTCTTTATTCAAGTCTGATCCTCGGGTCTATGTACCCGTAAGTGATGTCGGTTATCAGGTTGGCTACTAGGGTCATTATGGTAATGAATACAGTAATTCCCATTATGACTGGGAAGTCAAGTTTGGTTGTGGCTTCGACGAAGAGTCTGCCAACACCTGGCCAGTTGAAAACTGTTTCCGTTACAGGAGCGCCAGCAAGCATCGCGCCAAAATATAATCCCACGTAGGTTACAACGGGAATAAGTGTGTTTCTTAGTGCGTGCTTGTAGATTACGCTCCGCTCGCTTAGACCGCTGGCTCTCGCTGCTAGTATGTAGTCTTGTCTTAGCACTTCCAGCATACTTGAACGAACTAGAAGCACTATTGGTGCCAGAGTTGCGAAGGTTAAGACTGCCGTGGGCAAGGCCATATGCCATAATTCGTCTAGTGCATAGCTTCCGAATGGATACTGTTCTGGCAAAAGTGAGTGGGCCCCAAAAGCGGGAAACCATCCTAGGAAATAAGCGAAAATGATAATTGCTAATATTCCCATGTAAAAGATAGGTATACAAGTTCCAACAAGAGATGTCGTGGTCACTGTTACGTCTAGCTTGGAGTATTGTCTTTTTGCCGATATTATCCCTATAGGAATTGCAATAAGGAGAGAGAAGAAAAGGGCGGCAAGCTGAAGTTCGAAAGTTAGCCATGCATAATCACCTATCAAGCTGGTTACTGCCAGGCCTCCTCTTAGCGCCCAAGAATTTCCCAAGTTACCTTGAAATAATTGCCCTAGGAATATGAAGAATTGATAATACACAGGTTTGTCAAGACCATAATATTCCGCTAAATTCTGTCTTGCTTGAGGTGTGATGTGGGGATTCTGAACAGTCATGAGTCTTACAGGGTCCCCCGCAATGCGTGATGCAACAAAGACTATTATTAGGATCCCAAAAAAAAGCGGTATCAAATAGAGTATTCTTCGGACTACATATCTAAACATTGACAAATTTAGTCACTGTTCCGAACTATTTTTTCTAGTTCACAGAATATATAAGCATTCTTAAAATTAGGCTCTAAAAACTGGAGCAGTTTTTCAAACGATGTAGCAGAAGGCGCACTTAGATTAATAACCTGTAGTTTTACGGTTTTTTTTTGAATCAATTTGCGAAGGCACAAGTGTTATAAGGTAAAAACATGCAAAAATAGGGCTGGAGAGCTGAGCATTGTTACAAAAAAAATACAAAGCAGTGATAATAGGTTTGCTGCTACTACTGAGTGCATTCTTGTTGCCAGCAACTTTGTCTGTGCGCGGTCAAACCAATCTGTTTCATGTCACCTTAACTGTTCCATCTACAAATCCATCTAGACAAGCTTGGGCAGAAATCGTAAAACAGAACATGATAGACGCTGGAATTGACGCGGTCACCGTGATACAAGATTGGGGAACAATCTATGATAGAGCACTTGATCCACCTCAAGACATAGTGGGCAAGGTATACGACGACGGCGGCTTTGACATGCTGTTTGTAGGCTACGCAATGGGCATAGATCCTGATCCATATTCATTGTATCACAGTAGCCAACTTCCACCTGGACAAAACTATTACAATTGGAACAACACGGAAAACGACAGACTTTGCAAATTAATCAAGGAAACAGTCGATGAAAACCAACTGCTGCAATACGTGAAGGAATGGCAAAGATTCGCATACGACGAACAACCTTCAATCACCATAAAATACGATCAAGAAGTAGTTTGCTTTGATCCAACCGCCCTTATGAAAGAACCATTCAGGCTTCTGCACTATCCCGCTTGGCCTAGAGTTGCTGAATGGAAGCTCAATCCATCAACCACTCAAACCTCAATTGTGATTGCACAAACTGGACCAGCACCTGAAGAAGGCTTGAATAACTGGGTTTCCACTTCGTACTATGACCTAACAGTATTCGGCGCAGTTTTTGATGCTTTGACTAAACGAGAAAATCTTGATACTTTAGAAGTGGTGCCTGCATTAGCTACAAGCTGGGAGGTTGCAGACGACGACAAGACTTGGACTGTTCACTTGAGACAAGGTGTCAAATGGCATGACGGTGTCGATTTCACAGCCGAAGACGTGAAGTTTACCTATACCGCCGCAATGGCCGATGAATTAGCCTCGAACCAAGGCGCTTTTGTGAAAAGCATAGTGGGTTCGCCAGACAACATCGAGATAGTGGACGATTATACCTTGATATTCCATCTGCCTGCACCTTATGCGTTCTTTGCTTCAGGCTTAATATCCGAAGGGACAACGGGGTGGATGCTGCCAAAACACGTTCTAGAGAATGTGCCCTACGATCAATGGAGAGGTCACTCATTCAACACAGGCGAAGGGACATATACCTCTAATGGACAGACCTTCACTGGCCCGATAGGCACTGGACCTTACAAATACGTCAGTTACAACCCAACAACTTTCACAAATACTCTTGTTAGAAATGACGAATACTGGGACGCCCAGAACCTATGGAACAACGGAATGTTCGAAATCGAGCAGTATGTTGTCGTATGCATAGAGGGATCTGACGCCGCAATCACCGCTCTGAAGACAGGCGCAGTAGACGTTCTCGATTCACAGTACAGCCTTCAAGCAAAATTAGGCAGCATTCAAGCACCTTGGGGCGACTATGTAGGATATGATGCATTCGGCGTACAAGAACTGGGCTTTAATATGCTACATCCAATCTTCGGTACTGGTGTTGCTACACCCCTAGGTCAGCAAGACCCATCAAGAGCTGCAGAGGCAGCGCGCTATGTCCGACAAGCCATCAGCCACATGGTTCCTAGAGAAAACATCATAGATACGATACTTGAAGAATACGGTACGCCAGGCGTAACAACCGCAATCACAACACTGACCGCTGGATACGACTCTAGTCTTACGCCCTACTCTTATGATATTCAGATGGCAAAGTCGTTGCTGGCAGCAGCTGGTTATGACACAGGAGTTCCACCGCCATCAAAAGGATTCCTAGCGGAATACGGTCTCTATGTTGCAGCAGCCATAGTTGTAATCATAGTTGCAGTAGGCGCAGTATACTTCATTAGAAGACGAAAAACCTAAAACCACACTCCCTCCTTTTTTTATTGAAGAAACTCAGAACTTGTACAATACCAAGTCGGCTTTTCAAAAAGTGGACGTGCTTAAAAGAAAATTAGCATTGCCATTGAAGGCAACAAGCCCAGCACTATCGAAATAGGCAGCCCCGGAATCCGCATCATCCTTATAGTCAATACTAATGACAGGATGGAACCAACCAAGATCAAGAGCAAAGACAAACCGCCTACTAAAAACCCGTAAGTCACCGAAGAGCTTGCCACAACCATTGAATAGCAAGTCAAATCTCCTATTCCAATTCCCCACTCCCTGTTTGAAAAGGAAATTTTCATAATCAGCTTTTCATATTCAGCTTCTCCAACAATTTTTTCCACGGTGCCTCTGCTAATTAGGACTATGTCTGCGACCGAAAGAAAAAGAGAAATTCCAATGACTGGCAGTATCGGCACTAATACGCCTATGAACGAGCCGAGTGTCCCACTGCATACTACAAAAAGCATGTTCCTCGCTCTATCGGAAAGTGCGTCAACAAAGGACAAATACGCAAAATATGTTCCAACGTAAGCTACAACTGCCACAACTAATAGAAAAAGAGGAGACTCTAAATTCAATAAAATGAAAAGTTGTTTTCCGAAGAGCAGCGTTGAAAGCATTCCACCTATTATGAATGTAGCAACCAAGACTCGCAGTGCAACTGCCCTCTTTGTTTTCAGTATGCGGAAAAAAATGAATAAACTTATAGCGGAAATTATGACGATTGCAACGATGTTTAATGCAATGAATACTTCACTGTATCCTTCAAACATAAATGTTGAAGTGTCGCTGTAAGGTTGCGCAAACAACACAAACTGTGAATAAACCAAGGAAATTAAAATTGTGAAAAAGATTGGAAGCAAAAAATACAGTTTATTTATTTTTACTGAGAAACGGTTTTCTGAAGCCTTGATTCCTTTCATGCGACTTCTAATCTTAACTTCTTGAAGAAGGTGATTAACTTTTCTAGCGTAACCATCAGCTGCTACAATTGCCAAATTCACAATGGAACAGCCCTTTTGCTTTTTTCATGTTAAGCAGTCAACACAGCAGACAAGAGCAGAGCTTCAAAAACCAAAATAATCCCCGTTATAATCCATGCTCCCGCTTGTTTCTCTGATTCCTTTCGGCGCTCAGCATTCCAAGGTTTAGAATGAAATAACGCTTCGCTTATTTTGGCACCTAACGGAGAATAGGATGCCGCCGCGCCGCCCGCAGTGAGGCTTATTCCGCCTTCGAGCAACATAACAAATGAAAGCGAACCTGCTATTTGGTTTGGTTCTCTCTGGAGAGCGAAAATTACTACAAAATCTATCAAGATGACTATTAAGGAATACAGCAAACACTTAGCAAGCAACTCTAACACAGTTTTCTTGGTAACCATACCCTTCTGTCTTCACATTTTGGCTAGGATCAGTCCAACCCTGTAGGAAGATTGCTGTAGTTGAAAAAAAGGTTTCCCTTGTTTTTATCTCGCTTTTTTCTTTCAATTACAAAACCCTTCTCAGAAACTTAATATGTGCATATGGTTAACTCAAACTTATGAGAGAAACAAGAAAAAGGTCAGTAGCTAAATCAATTACGTGGAGACTCATCTGCATTGTAGTTAGCATAGTTGTTTCGTTCCTTTTAACAGCTAGGTGGGATATTGCAGTTGCTATTGGGGGCATTTATAACGTGGTAACAATGATTTTGTATTACTTTCACGAAAGAATCTGGAACATAGTCAAATGGGGCGTAAGTGACTGACGCTTCTTGCTGAATTTTTCTTCTGATAGCCTTAACTATTTTTATTTTCTTAGGTCAAATGTTGTGTTCGCATAGCTTGTCTTAAAATTTTTTAAAAGATACAGATTTGCTCTTGGAAAAGGTTATTCAAGCAATTGTAGGCGTTATAGTCTTGAGATTACTCGTTAACCTACGAAAAACTAATTATGCAAGTAACTCAAATCGTGTGAGCAACTATGCACATCGGAAAAATGTTCAGCAGCTATGCTGGTATGCCGAAAGAGGCAAAATACATAATCTATGCATCTATAATGCCTACAGTTGCTTACGGACTCGTATTTACTGACTTATCCTATTTTCTAACCACTGTCCAAGGCGTGTCCGCTGATTTCACGGGAATAGTGATATCCGCGATGGGCATCTCAACCTTTGTTGCCAGCATTTTTCTGGGAATTGCCGCGGACATTTATGGAAGAAAGAAACTGCTTATCGTGGGCAACTTGCTAGCAAGCATAATCCTTGCAGCGTTAGCTTTGACAATCGATCCAGTGTTACTGATAGCGGCTGCCGTTTTTGAAGGAATCTCTGAAGCAGCTGTTTTAGCGTCAAGCAACGCGTTACTTGCAGATAAAGTTGAGAATGAAAAGAGAACCAGCCTCTTTTCGTTGCATGGTTTTGTCCAAAGTCTTGCTTTTGGCTTGGGCAGTTTTGCAGTACCCTTCGTAGTAGTATTCGAAAACATTGGGTTTACTAACAAGGACAGCCACATACTGCTCTATGTTTTAATAGCTATTTTAGGTGCGGTTTCTACGCTTATTATGCTCAAGGTAAGTGAGTCAAAAAGACTAAAGAAACCGAAAGCAGGCAAAACGGATTTCCTTCCAAGAAAATCAAAAGACGTTTTGCTGAAATACGTTTTGACTAGTGCAATACTCGCTTTCGGAGCAGGCATGGTGGTTCCTCTTATGACACTCTGGTTCAATTTACAGTATGGGATTTCGGATGTAATAAGCGCACCTATCTTGGCAGCATCAAGCATGCTAGTCGCTTTTGCTACACTTGCAGCGCCACGGGTTGCCAAAAAATTTGGGCTCGTAAAAGCTACAGTAATAACACAGGTGGTATCAATACCTTTCATGTTTTTTGTACCTTTTTCTCCTAACTACGCTTTAGCAGGATTTGTTTACAGCATGAGAGCGTTACTCATGAACATGGCAAGTCCGTTGTCGCAGTCGATGATAATGGGTTTAGTAGCGGAGGATGAGCGTGGAGCTGTTTCCGGCATAAGTGGTGCGTTATGGAGATTACCTAACGCATTGAGCACGTTCATTGGAGCATGGCTTATGGGCATTGGACTATTGGCTGAACCGTTTTTAATTGCAACTCTATTGTATATCGTCTCGATAATGCTATTTTGGGTTTATTTCAGAAAGGTAAAACTGCCTGAGGAAGAAGCCCAACGCTCCTAGAGGCATGTTCTTCTAAGCGGGGTTGAGCTTAGACACCTTTTTTCTCTCGCAAAGGTTAGCTACTTATAGTTTCTTGGTTAGCGGAATCTCCTTGAAATCAAATTTAGTAGGCAAACGCTCTCCAGAATCTTCATATCCCATTCTGGTCCAGAACCCATACGCTTTCCAGGGAACACCATCCGCGTTCTCTGTTGTGTCAGTTTTCATCAGGTAACAACCTTTAGATTTTGCGATGCCTTCTACGTACGCGACAAGTGCTTTGCCTATTCCCCTTCCTTGTTCTTTTTTGGAAACCACGATGTTGTCTATGTACCCGTAATTGCGTTCCATCTTGAAAACTATGAAGCCAACAAGCTTTCCTTCATCCTCAGCCGCAAACACTTCAAAGTCATCTTTCAATCTGTTTCCTCTTCTCCACACTTTTCGCAGTTCTTTAGTTGAAGAGTAGGTTGTGGTGAACTCTGGAGCAGAAAACCCGCGAATTTCCTCCTCAGTAAGCGTAGCTAACCTAATCCTGACTATGGATGAAACGTCTCTGAATGTTGCCGCTCGAACCACTAACGATGTCATAGCTAATCACAGATGCTGACAAGGAAAAATAAGTTTTATCCGAAATATCCCCATCTCACAGCGCATTTAACTGGGCTCACTCCATCTACAACAGGCTGGCGAACGCTTGACTTTCAGTGACAATTGGGAAGGAACTTTCCCTGATATATAGCATATTTATACATAAATTTGCGTTAGTATCTAGAGTATTGTACAGTCAATATTTTAAAAATAGCAAAATTTACATAAAAATAACCTTGAAAGTGTAAATGTGATATATATGTCTCCACCGCTTGTTTGGTAATTAACATAAAATAACGAATCCTCGTGAGTTGGCGTAGTAAAAATGAATTTAAGAAGGCCAAATTCAAATGAAGCAACAGGGACAGTGAATCGCTCTAGAAGCGTTGTCCCACTGTCCGGTCTTTGCACAAGATGTGTTGATGGATGCAGAGGTAACTGTGAAATATTCGTTTCGTCATTCAGAGGCCGTGAAGTAATTTATCCAGAGCCTTTCGGTGACATAACTATTGGAGCGGATAAAAACTATCCTGTAGATTATTCACACTTAAACATTCAAGGTTATGCATGCGGCGCCAAAGGATTGATTAATGGAGTTGAAGCAAATCCTGACACAGCTACTTTTCCTGCAGTTGACACTCAGACAGAATATGGCTGGTACAAGAAGGTGAAGATGCGGTTACCAATATTCACAGGCGCATTAGGCTCTACAGAGATAGCGCGGAGAAACTGGGAGCATTTCGCGGTTGGTGCTGCAATTTCGGGTATAACACTTGTGTGCGGTGAAAACGTATGCGGTATAGATCCTGAACTTAAGCTGGATAGCAAAGGTAAAGTTGCATCCGCTCCTGACATGGATAGAAGAATAGAAACCTACAAGAAATACTATGACGGCTACGGGGAGCTCCTTGTACAAATGAATGGTGAAGATACACGATTGGGAGTAGCAGAATATGTATCTGCAAAACACAATCTTGAAGCAATTGAATTGAAATGGGGACAAGGAGCAAAATGTATTGGCGGCGAAATAAAGGTTAACGCCCTAAATAGGGCTCTTGAACTCCAAAAAAGAGGATACATAGTCACACCTGATCCCTCACTTCCTGAAACTCAAAAGGCATTTAAAGAGGGGGCAATCAAGGAAATTGAACGTCACTCGCGCCTTGGATTTGTATCAAAAGAATCTTTCTTAGAAGAGATAGATCGCTTACGAAGCATTGGTTTCAAAAGAGTCACATTGAAGACAGGAGCTTATTCCGCGGTAGAGCTTGCTATGGCGCTACGCTACGGAGCTGAAGCAAAACTTGACTTGATTACAATAGACGGCGCTCCAGGCGGTACAGGAATGAGTCCTTGGCCTATGATGAATGAATGGGGGATTCCAACGTTCTATCTCGAATCTCTCGCATATGAATTCTGCGAAAAACTTACAAAAAGCGGGGTAAGAGTTCCAGATATCGCTTTTGCAGGCGGTTTTTCAAGCGAAGACGGAGTATTCAAAGCAATCGCCATGGGCAGCCCTTATGTTAAGGCAGTTTGTATGGGAAGAAGCCTAATGATACCTGGAATGGTTGGAAAAAACATTGGAGAATGGATCAAGAAAAAAGATTTGCCAACCACAGTTTCAAAATATGGTTCGACAGTAGAAGAAATCTTCGTAAGCTATGAAGATCTACGGTCTAAATATGGCGATATGGTTAAAAACCTGCCGCTGGGAGCAATTGGTATATACACATTCTGTCAGAAAATTAAAGTTGGGCTTCAACAACTAATGGCGGGTAGCAGAAACTTCAAGATTTCAACAATATCCCGCAACGACTTAATGGCACTAACTGAAGAAGCAAATAAAATCTCCGGCATCCCATACGTAATGGACGCCTACAGAGATGAAGCGAATGAAATCCTAGAAGATCCCCTATACACGCCTAAATGCTCTAAAACAGCGCCCGTCATTAAGCCACGAACTGTTTGAGTTTCTCAGTGATTATCCCATTTGAAACCTTCTGCTGATCAATCGAAATAGCCGTTTTTGAAGATAAATAACTGCTCTTAATGGAACCGAAACATGAAGGAAAATTTTGTTCATATTTCTCTTCCCATTTCAAATAGTCTTCAATGCTTTCGTGGCATTCAAATAGTAATAGATTATATTTGCCTCTGCTAATCTTGTACGCTAGACTCACATGTGGGTCATCCATTATTTCCTTAATGACTCTATCTTGAGAATTTTTCACCTCAACCATCGAGAATACCAGCATTAGAGATGGCGGAACAAAAAACAGTGGAAATCGGCATAGAGGATTAAGAACAATTTTCTCTTGCTGCATTTTGTGGATTCTCCTTCTAATAGTTGTCCTATGAACTCCGACATTTTTAGACAGATAGTTTTCATTAATTCTCAGCCCACGCCCTTCCACGAGAAACTTTAGAACCTTGAACGCCAACGCATCCACAGGATATCCATTCAGAGTCACCTGCCCCTCCTTTTCGATTTTTTCACCAATAAGTTCGATGGCTGCACTGGGCTCATATTTCAAAATCAAGTGATTTGAAAAGTATAATGCTTCGGAAGGCGTTCTTTTTCTTCTCGTTGGAATTTTACCTAGGTATGGTAACTGTTCTCTCCACATGTAGTAATCCAAAAGGTCTTTATGGAATTCAAATAGTAACATATTGTATTCTCCCTCTCTCACTCTGAAAGCGGCAAAAATCTTTGGGTCATTAACTAACCAATCAGTAGTTTCGGAATCCAATGGAAGATCTGCGTATGCCGCCACCAGCAAAGGAAATTCTGCAAACAGTGCCCTAAAAGGCATTACCGGCTGATCAATTATTTTATGTGAAAGCAGGTTCCTGACTCTTACCCTGACAGTATTCCAATGTTTGTTCAGTCGCTTAGATAAATACTTTAAATTGATTTCAAGTCCCTTCCCAGAACAGACATTCTGCAAAATAAGCAGGTCAGTTCTGTCCAATAGCAAGTCACTCATAAGAATAAGTCATAAATGATAATACATAAAACTTTCTGTGCTTATTTGTGACAAACCATCCAAAAAATTGCATCTGAAAGTGTAACTGTGCTATATATTATGCTTCTGCGATTAATACTGTGAAGGGTTCAAAATTGGAAGATAATCAAAAAATGATTATTCTTCGAGTGCTAAGTAAAGCTTTAGGCGGAGCTCCACTAGGTTATATAACGAAACACTCTGGTATTGCAGATGTATGTAAATTACTTAATGAACTAGAAGATGAAGGATACATTCAGCGTTGCCCTCCAGATCCTTGGTCTGCGAGTTTATGTCCAGCATATAAAATCACTGAAAAGGGATATTCTTTTCTGGAGAATTTTTTATCAGAAAGCGTATGCCCTTGAATGAGAGTTAAATGCCCTCACTTAAAGTAGCTAATATGCTAGCGCGCGTTGGGTGCATTAAATTTTAATCTCCAAGCCGAAAGAAGCTCCTCCTGAATTTTGAAAAACATATAAATAGTGAAAAGAAGAGACAGCCTCTAAGGTTCTTAAGAAAAGGTAGATTTCAATTGAAGTGTGCAAAATGCGGTAAAGAAATTCTCGATGAAGAAAGTAGCTTCTGTGCCTACTGTGGTCTTCCTTTTGATTCAAAACCAAGCAGCATGGATTTGACGACTGGCGCGGGAATTCTGGCAATAATTGCTGCAGTTTTCTCTATCACTGTTGGAGTTATCGGAGTCACAAATTACATAGCATCTGTTGACTACTACGCTGCCTATGGTTACGATGCATCTACCTTCATCGGATTTTTGTTTTTTAGTGTTTTTGCGTTTGTTTCATCGCCATTTGGCTTTGCTGGAGGAATACTGGCGCTAGCAAGGAAACGCTTTAAAATTTCAGTTCTCGGAACACTCATTATGTTATCTTCGGCATTGTTCACTTTCATAGTTGTTTGGCGATATGAATACGGTTTTTCGGATAGCATACTGCTTGCTGGAATACCCATAGCCGCGCTATCAATTGCAAGCGCAGTTTTCTCAGTCAAATCAAAGACTGCATTTACATAGACAAAATCTTGTCAGCATCTCTGCGTTAATACGCCAACAAATCTAACGCTGCTTGAGATAAAACCTCTCCCATCTTTTGGGGCGCTAACTGCTTCCGCAATTATGTGTAAGCCATTTTTTGTGGCAAAAGCCTTAAAACGTCTGAGTCATGAGTTGAAAAGAAAGGTATAGTTCTTGCAAACTCCAGCCTCGGCGGCTACTAAGAAGAAGGCGGTACTGTTCACGGTTTTAGCTGGCTTTCTATGGGGTACGTCTTTTCCAGCCATAAAAATTGGCTTACAGCACATGGACGCTTACACGTTTGTCTTCTTGCGGTTCTTGGTTGCTTCGCTAACAATGTTTTCTGTGACGCTGCTAACAAGGAACTTCCGTTTCAGTTTCAACAAGAAACGCTTGATTCTGTTCTTAGGATTAATCAATGGTATCGCCTACCTGCTGCAGTATATGGGCATGGTTTACGCCCTTGCCTCTGCTTCATCACTCTACGTTAACCTCAGCGTCGTGTGGGTCGCCCTGCTAAGCCCTATAGCGTTAAAGGAACGCTTGGGCGGAAAAAAAGTGGCAGGTGTCCTAGTGAGCATTCTCGGAGTGGTGTTGATGACAACGAATTTGGATTTTGCGTCGCTCGGAACAGTAGATGTTATGGGAAACTTTCTCGTGATTGGCGCTGGAATCATCTGGGCTGTCTTCATAATCTACAATAAATTTTTGGTTGGAGAGAGCACAAACCTTATTCAATCAATGACTTGGATGTTGCTCTTTACACTGTTGCCGTTGCTGCCGACCGCGGTTTTTTCGACTAGCGATTTCTTTTCTTTACCTTGGGATGCTTGGCTCGCCATCATCTACACCGCGATTTTCTGCTGGGTGATTCCCTATTACTTATGGCTGAGAGGTTTGAAGCATATTTCACCCGTGACTTCTGCCGTGGTTCTCTTAACTGAAATATTAGTGGCCGTGGCGATTTCCACTATAATCCTCGGAGAAGCCTTGACTGTTGTCTCTGGCATCGGCTCCATCTTTATACTAATCGCTATCCTGATAGTCTCGTAAATAGGCAAGTTACGGTTTGCATTAAAAGCTAATTAACAAATGTGAACCAAAAGATCCATGGAAAGGGAAGAGAAATGCCCGCCAAAGAAATTATTGATTTGAGAAGCGACACAGTCACCCAACCTACTGAAGAAATGTTAGATGCGATTCGGCATGCGGAACTGGGCGATGACGTTTTCGGAGAAGACCCAACAGTGAATAGACTTGAGAAAATAGCCTCAGAACAGATGGGTAAAGAAGCTGCTCTTTTTGTTACAAGTGGAACCCAAGCCAATTTAATTTCTTTGATGAGCAACACAGAACGCGGAGACCTTGTAATACTTGAATCGGAATCACATATTTACTGGTATGAGGTGGGCGGCATCTCTTTGATAGCTGGGCTGCTACCCTGGCCGATTAAAAGCCGCCTCGGGGCACCTGCTCCAGAAGACGTCGAAGCCGCCATACGGCCACAAAACATCCATTTTCCAGAACCCTCTCTCATATGTCTTGAGGACACCCACAACAGGCATGGTGGAACAATCATAACGCCCGACCAGATAAAGGTAATAAGCGGAGTCGCTCAGGCGCATGATCTGAAGCTTTACTTGGATGGCGCGCGAATTTTTAACGCTGCCGTTGCGTTGAGAGTTGATGTGAAAGAATTCACCAAGCACGTTGACAACTTGATGTTTTGTTTGTCTAAGGGTTTATGCTGTCCAGTCGGCTCGTTGCTGGTTGGCACACGCGAATTCATTAAAAGGGCGCGAAAGCTGAGAAAGGTTTTGGGCGGCGGCATGCGCCAAGCAGGTATAATCGCGGCTCCAGGAATTGTAGCCTTGGAAAACATGATTGACAGGCTGACAGAGGATCACAGAAACGCTATGCACTTAGCTGAGGGAATAACCAAGATAGACGGAATTCAGATTGACTTGAGCGGTGTGCAAACGAATATGGTGTGTTTTGACATTAGTGGTTTGGGAATAGCGGATGACTTGTTCCTTTCCAAGCTTAAGGAGAAAGGCATATTCGCCTTGACTTTAGCCGAGAACAAGGTGCGAATGGTGACACATAGAGGAATTGAAAAAACGCATGTAGAAAAGGCAATCGC
>CAZUHG010000011.1:0-30651 GCA_964620515.1 uncultured Candidatus Bathyarchaeia archaeon | reverse complement strand
TATCGCTTAACACAACCACGCCCTGTCCTCCAATGCCGGAGAAAACCAAGTCCAGTTTCATCCTAACCAGTGCTCCTTATCGCGTCGAAGGGGCAAACCTGCTCACAAACACCGCAACCCCAACAGAGAGTTGGATCTATCTCCGCCCGCTCCGGAGTTAAAGAAATGGCAGGGCACCCGAAAACTTTCACGCATTCACCACACGAATTGCACTTCTCCAAAACCTCCCGCGCTGGGCCTCTCTCAATCCTAAGTGGGCACGGCCTCTCAGAAATTATCACCGATGGACCCTGATAGCCAAGCATCTCGCGTATTACTCTGGTTGTTCCCTTAACGTCGTATGGATCAACAACAGCCACCTTGTCAATTCCAAGACCTATCACAACATCTCGGATCACGATTATTTTTGCGTCTGTGCCCGTGGCAGTTTTGCCCGAACCAGGTGTTGGCTGATGCCCAGTCATAGCTACCACATGATTATCCAAAATAATCACGCACACATTCGCTTTGTTGTACGCGATGTTAAGTAAGCCAGGCATTCCCGCATGGAAGAACGTAGAGTCACCTATAACAGCAAACATTTTATCTTTAATTCCAACGTGAAACATGCCAGCAGCCTGCGAAATTCCTGCGCCCATACAAAGGCAAGTTTGAACAGTGTTTACCGGTGGAAGAACACCTAAAGTGTAGCAGCCTATGTCGCCTGTAACAATTTTATCAGTGGTTTTACCTGAGAAGCTCAAAGCCCCTTCCGGGCAAAACTGAATGCATTCAGGCTCGCCGTTGCACAAGTCGCAGACTATAACCTTTTGCTTATTCGGATGCAGCGTTATCGCGCCGTAATCACAGGCTTCGATACACCAGCCGCATCCATTGCACTTCTCCTCATCCACCGTCACAATTCCAGTTTCAATTGACTGCGTCAACGCTTTTTCTGGGCACGCCACAACACAAGGCGCTTCCTTGCAGGCTTTGCAAGTTATAGCTGCATTAGAAAGCGGATCAAGTCTGACGGCGCGTATACGTGACTTCAACGGATTGAAAACCTTCTCCTTCTCCCATGAGCAGGCATACTCGCAAATAACGCAGCCCACACATTTCTGCGGGTCACAATTGACAAACTGATTAACCATGTTCAAAGCGTAATAGAACGCCCTGTGAGGGCATCCAGGACACAGCGCTGGTGGTCGAGGCGGAAGGTCCAAGACTTCTGGCTCTTTGGGTTCATCGCATAACCCTAACTTTGCAAACGCGTTTCTTATTTTGTCTGGAGTAAACTCGCCAGTTTCTTCCAAGCCCAGCTGTTCTTTGCCTAAAAACTTCACTTTTAACCGTTGCATGTTCTCTTCGATGTACGGTCTTAACTCTTCAATCACTATTATTTTCTTTACTTTAGACGCGAATTCTTTAACTAAATCTGCGGGAAACGGGTACACAAATCCTAACTTTAACCACGAAAATTTGCTCGTATCCAATATGGACCGCGCGTAATAATAGCCTACTCCGCTTCCGATTATCCCAACCTTCTTGCCGTTATCTTCAATAATGTTGAATTTTGAACTCTCAACAAGTTTTCTTGCTTCAACTAATTTGCGCTGCAAAACCTGATGTTGCCGAATAGCGTTAGAGGGCACCATTACCCACCGTGCCCCCTTCTTGTCAAACTCGGCTTTTCGTGCAGTTTTCCGAATTTCGCTAAGCATTACTCGTGCTTTTCCATGAGCAACCCTGGTTGTCAACCGCACTATGACTGGCAACTGCAGTTTTTCGCTTATTTCAAAAGCTTCCCGAGTCATATCCACGGATTCTTGTGGGCTACCAGCATCCAGCAACGGCAGATTCGAGTGAACTGAAAAAAACCGGGTATCCTGTTCGTTCTGGCTGCTGTGCATGGCAGGGTCATCGCAGACAGCTATAACCATTCCGCCTTCGACACCTGTGTACGCGAGGGTCATAGCGGCGTCGGCAGCCACATTCAATCCGACATGCTTCATGGAAACAATCGACCGGACACCTGCCATCGAAGCGCCAGCAGCTACTTCCGTGGCAACTATTTCATTTACGCTCCATTCAGCGTAGATTCCGAAATTTTTTGCGACTTCTGCTATTGCTTCTAGAATCTCTGTTGCGGGGGTGCCTGGATAAGAGGCGGCTAGTTTGATGCCTGCTTCTATTGCTCCTCTGGCAACTGCTTCGTCGCCGTTGAGTAGGACAAAACTGCGGGGTTTGTCTAGCGCAATTTTCGGCGTCATTGGGTTAAATCCTTCACATTTTGCCCTTGCGCAGGTCTAAGACTCGTTTTGCTTTTCCTTCGCTTCTAGGGATTTCTCCACACTTCACAAGTTCGATATCCGCAGATAACCCAGTAATGCTGTGAATCTTCCCTTGTATGTTGAGTTTCAAGGCGTTTTTATCTAATCGTTTGTTCTTGGAGGCTTTCTCTGTTAATTCCACTTTGACAGCAAAAGTGTCTAATGCGCCGGGTCTGTCTACGACTATCTGATATTGGGTAGCCAGTTCGGGAAAGCTCATCACGGCGAATTCTATTTGGGACGGAAAGACGTTGACTCCTCTTACGATGAGCATGTCGTCGGATCTTCCTCGGACTCTTATCATTCTTGCGTGGGTGCGTCCGCACGCGCATTTTTCAGTGTCTATCACCGAGATGTCTCTTGTTCTAAATCGCAGCATGGGAACGCCTGTTTTGGTTAGAGTTGTGAAAACCAGTTCGCCTTCTTCGCCGGGAGATAAGACTTCGCCAGTTTCAGGGTTAATAGTTTCTACGATGAAATGGTCTTCCCATATGTGCAGCCCTTTGTGTTCGCTGCATTCGATTGAAACTCCTGGACCGCAAAGTTCAGTTAGCCCATACACGTCAAACGCTTCAATTCCCAAGTCTGCCTCGATTCGTTCTCTGATTTTGTCCGACCAAGGTTCTGCTCCGAAGAGACCGATTCTCAGTTTCAGATCCTTTTTCGGGTTTACTCCTTCCTTTGCCATGGTTTCAGCAAGGTAAACTGCGAAGCTTGGCGTGCAACACAGCACTGTAGTGCCTAGGTCCTGCATGAGTTTTATCTGTCTCTGCGTCATTCCTCCGCTTACAGGAACTATCATTGTTCCGATTTTCTGAGCGCCGTAGTGGAAGCCTAATCCGCCTGTGAATAAACCGTAGCCGTAGGCGATGTGGATTACGTCTTCTTTTCTTCCGCCTGTGGTGTAGATGGATCTAGCCATCAGTTCTTGCCATGCGTCTAGGTCGTTTTTGGTGTAGGCTCCGATTATGGGGTTGCCTGTGGTTCCGCTTGAGGCGTGGATTTCAACTATGTCGGTGGGTTTGACTGCGAGCATGCCGAAGGGGTAGTTGTCTCTGAGGTCGTTTTTTACTGTGAAGGGGATTTTTTGGAGGTCTTCCAACGTTTTTATGTTTTCAGGTTTCAATCCAGCGTCTTTGAATTTCTTTCGGTAAAACGCACTATCCTCATAGCAATGTTTTACCTGTTCTTTGAGTTTGCTAAGTTGGTATTTTCTTAATTCTTTTACAGGCATGGTTTCGATTTTTTCGTTCCAGTATTTGCTAACAGCCATGTTCGTTTCTCCTATAGACCCATGTATACTTCTTTTATGTGGTTGTTACATAAGAGTTCTCTACTTTTTCCTTCTAGGATTATTTTGCCTTGCTCAAGAACGTATCCTCTGTCGGCAACATCGAGGGAATCGCGGATGTTCTGTTCAACTAGGAGTATGGTTACTCCTTCTTCGTTGATTTTGCGCACGGTGTCGAGGACTTTCTCCACGATTATGGGAGCTAACCCCAGAGAAGGTTCATCTAAAATTAGAAGTTGGGGATTTGACATTAGGCTTCTGCATATTACAAGCATTTGTTGCTCGCCACCGCTGAGGGTTTGTGCTAAGGCTTTTTCCTTCTTTTTTAGCACGGGGAAGATTTGGTAGGCTCTTTCTTTTGCTTCTTTAATGGTGTTTTTGCCGTTTATTGTGTATGCGCC
This sequence comes from uncultured Candidatus Bathyarchaeia archaeon, assembly GCA_964620515.1. Lineage (GTDB taxonomy): Archaea > Thermoproteota > Bathyarchaeia > Bathyarchaeales > Bathycorpusculaceae > CAZUHG01. The sequence goes on along the minus strand of CAZUHG010000011.1, from coordinate 26,647 downwards.
TAGTTTGAGGTTTTCTTCGACGGTCATTCTGGGGAATATTTCTCTGCCTTCAGGGATCAGGGTTATTCCTTTTTTGACTATTTCGTATGGGGGCAGGTTTTCTATGTTTTCTCCTTTGAAGCGGATTGCGCCGTTTTTTGGGTGTAGTAAGCCAGTGATTGTTTTGACGAGGGTTGTTTTTCCAGCGCCGTTGGGGCCGATGATGCTGACTATTTCTTTTTCTTTGACGTGGAAGGATATGTCTCGAAGTATCTGAACCATGCCGTATGATGCAGAAACATTTTCAATAGTTAACATGTTAATCCTCACAAAGTGAAAATCTTTTTCCGAGGTACACCTTCACCACGTGTTCGTCGTTAACTACTTCTTTAGGGGTTCCTTCGAAGATTTTTTCGCCGTGGTGTAGAACTGTTACGCGGTCGCATAAACCCATGATTACCTTCATGACGTGTTCAACTATGAGCACGGTTACTCCCTGTTTGTTGATGAGTCTTATCAGCTCGATGGCTTCGTCGCTTTCTCTTGGAGTTAAGCCTGTGAGCAGTTCATCCAAAAGAAGTAGCTTGGGCATGGTTGCCAGAGCCTTTGCGAGTTGGACACGCCGTAATTCAACGACGTTCAGGTTTTTGGCGGGTAAATCGAATTTTTCTTGGTTCAAACCCACAAATTTCAGGAGTTCTTTTGCTTTGGGTAGGGCTTCGGTTTTGTCTGTGCTTTTTTTTCCCGCGAAGAGTAGTCCAGCAAGCACGTTTTCTGTTGCGGTCATGTCTGGGAATGATTGGACGGTTTGGGCGGTTTTTGTTATGCCTTTGGAGCAGATGGCGTAGGGTGGAAGTTTGGAGATGTCTTCGTTTAGGAAGAGGATTTTTCCTGAATCGGGTTTGTATACTCCGCTGATGAGGTTTAGCAGTGTTGATTTTCCTGAGCCGTTGGGTCCGACAAGTCCAGCGATTTCGTTGCTGTTCACTGTGAAGTCGACTTTTTTTAGTGCTTGGAGTCCTCCAAAGCGTTTTGAGACTTCGGTGCATTTTAGCAAATGGTGCTGTCTCCCAGTGGCGAATCGTTTACTATACCTTATGTGAAAATATAAATATTGTCTGAGGCTAATTGAATCGTGGTGCCGTTATGCCTATACCTCAAGTGAGCGTTTATCTGGATAATAGACCTGGTTCTTTGTCTGAAGCTATGGCTCAGTTGGATAGAAATAAGATTAAGGTGTTTGCGTTGTCGATTGCTGATGCTGGTGAGTTTGGTTTGGTGCGGATGGTGACTGAGGATCCTGCGAAAGCTACGGTGGTGTTGGAGGAGGCGGAGTATAATCTTGCGAAGTCGAGGAAGAACACGGAGGTTACGGCGGTTTTCATAACTGAAGAGGATAAAATGTCGAAGATAACTAAGATTCTGGCTGATGGCAGTATAAACATTGAGTATGCTTATTCATCGGCTGTGCATGTGGATGGCAAGATTGCGTTGATTCTGCGAGCCAGCGACATAGAAAACGCTGAGGAAATACTGAAAGCAAACGGCGTAACCGTTTTGTCACTGGCGGAAATCAAGAAATACTTCCAGTGATTTCGTGTTCTCTAGCGCGTGGAAAAAACTATACCCCCTTATTTAAAGCGTCAATGTTCAACATGCTAATGGTTGCGGAAAGCGCCAATAGCGACCTACCTCCTATAGGTTTCTGCAATCAATTTCTATTAGGACCCAAATATGCCGTCTGCCAAGGAATATTGATTAAGAAAAAACACGGTTTAAGGTTTTTATTCCCATTCTATGGTTGCGGGTGGCTTGTGGGTTACGTCGTAAACTACGCGGGTGACTTCCGGTATTTCGTTGGCTATTCTTGTGGAGATTTTCTCCAAGACGGGGTAGGGGATTTGGGCGAAGCTAGCGGTCATGGCTTCGCGACTTTCCATGGCTCTGACGGCAACGACGTAGCCGTAGGCTCTGGAGTCGCCTTTGACTCCTGTGGCTTTGGTGTCCGTTAAAACCGCGAAGTACTGCCACAGGTTTTCTTCTAAACCGCCTTTCTCGATTTCCTCTCTAACTATCTGGTCTGCCTTCTTCGCGATTCTAACCTTCTCAGGGGTCAATTCACCAATAATCCTAACCGCCAACCCGGGTCCAGGAAACGGTTGCCTAGAAACTATTTCCCGCGGCAAACCCAGCATTTTGGCGACTTTCCGCACTTCATCCTTGTACAGGTCGCGCAGGGGCTCCAAGATTTTTTTGAACTTGATTTTCGCTGGCAGCCCCGCAACGTTATGGTGCGTTTTTATCTTGTCTGAGTGCTTCTTGAATCCTGATTCGATTCGGTCTGGGTAAATGGTGCCTTGGATAAGGTATTCGGCGCCTGTTTTCTCGGCTTTCTCTTCGAAAACCCGTATGAACTCTTCTCCAATGATTTTCCGTTTCCTTTCAGGGTCAGTTATGCCCTCAAGTTTCTCCATAAAACGCTCTTGCGCGTCTGCAATTACAAAGTTGATTTTGAATTTTCGAAAAGCTTTCTCAATCGCTTCGGGTTCGCCTTCCCTCATGAAGCCGTGATCAACAAAAACGGCTGTAAGCCTGTCGTTCAACGCCTTTGCAGCAAGCGCCGTGGCGACGCTGGAGTCTATGCCGCCGCTTAAGCCTATTATGGCTTTGTCTTCGCCCGCCTCCGCCTTTATCTCTTCAACCATCTTTGCGATTAAATCTTCCATCTGCCAGTTTGCTTTGCACTTGCAGACTTCAAAAATGAAGTTGCGGAGCATGCGCACGCCATTCGCCGTGTGGATAACTTCTGGATGCCACTGCAAACCGTAAATGGGTTTATCTTTATGCTTAAACGCGGCAACTGGGCAGTTTTCAGTGTGAGCTAAAACTTCGAACCCGGGCGGCGCGGCGAAAACTGTGTCACCGTGGCTCATCCAAACCTTTTCCGTCTTGCCTAAGCCTTCCAGCACGCCTACGGGTTTGTCGATTGCCACCTGTGCGATTCCATATTCTTTGCACGCGGCGGGTTTAACTTTGCCTTTGGCGATTTGCGCAACGAGCTGGTGACCATAGCATAAGCCTAAGACGGGCAAGTTTAACTCCAAAATTCGCGGGTCAAATCTCGGCGCGTTGGGTTCATAGACACTTGAGGGTCCTCCAGACAGAATCAAACCTTTCACATTGAGCTTTCTGTTTAAGGTTTCAATTTCGTCTGGTGTGATGTCGTGGGGCACGATTTCGGAGTAAACCCCGTGTTCCCTGATTCTTCTACCTATAAGATGGCAGTATTGCCCCCCGAAGTCCAGCACCAGTATAGTGTCATATTTAGTCTGCATTTTACCGTGGCTCAGGTAATTTTGGGCTTGCTCCACTAATTTAAGATTGCTATCATGTTGCTGTCAAACGCGAATGCAAGTTTTCGCGGTCCAGTCTGACGCATTTTTCTTTTCTAAAGGCTGTTTACAATTCATCTCCAGCGGTGAAAACTAAACTTTTATAAACATAATCGATTGATTATCAGAAGCGTGTTTCGAAAAGATTGATTTGACTGAAAAAACGTGCAGGAAGCAACAGTTATGGAGTTAACTGAAACTGATAAAAAAATCTTGAAGAACCTTTTGGAAGACGCTCGGTTTTCCAGCAGACAGATAGCTAAAAACGTGGGCGTCTCTGTCGGCACCGTGCTTTCAAGAATCAAGAAAATGGAAGACGACGGTCTCATAAAAGGCTACTCGGTCATTTTGGATCACGAAAAACTCGGCTACGAGCTTACTGTTGTGACAGAAATCACTGTTTCTAAGGGGAGACTTACGGAAATGGAAAACGAGATAGCTAAAATCCCGAACGTGTGCGGTGTTTATGACGTTACGGGCTCGACAGACGCAATTATTATTGCGAAGTTCAAGAGCCGCGAGGACCTCGGCAGATTCACCAAACACTTGTTGGCTTTACCTTATATTGAACGAACAAACACGCATGTGGCGTTGGCAACGTTGAAAGAGAACCTGCGCTTACTCTAAGCAAAACCGCCAACCTTCACCATTGCCCTTTTTCTGGAGCAAATATCTCTGTAGCCAAAAAAGCGGCGCTTATACATTTGCCTGCGATAACCCTGCAGAAAAAAGCGTGCGATGCAGCTCTGGATTGTTGTCTGCGGTCAAAAAGCATGTTCCTAAGGCGTTTTTCTAGCTGTTCTTTTCAAATACGCAATCAAGCATTGTATGACTTATTATATAGCAAAATTTTTAAGGCTACTGAATCGAATAGATATACTTCACCTATTAACGGGAGATTAAAAAAATGAAGAGAAATATCCTAGTTGCTTTCTGTATACTCGCATTATGCAGTCTACCATTACTAGCAAACACTGTAACAGTCAACGCCGCCCCAGCGTCAGGCTACACAAGAACCGACTGGTATCTTCAAATAACGAAAACTATTGATGGCACTTGGACCAACGACACTGAATGGACCGACGGTGAGCCTACTCTGATAAGTGGAAACGTTACTTTCAGAAGTGTTTGGGACATGGGTGTCTACACCCAGTTTGTTATCGAATTTTTCACCGACACCACCAATGATACAGGCGACTACTGGCAAATGTGCATTGACAAGGCTGACGCCGGAGGCACTGCTCTCAGCGACGCCAATTTCAGGATAGACATTGTGGGACACACAAACCTAACGGTGTATCAAGGAGGCGCCTCAGGCTGGACTGAGTTTCCCTCCGCCAAAAGCGACGTAGAATGGGCTAACTCGATAAGCGCTTCACCGATGAATAGCACACCGCACTGGATCTTGGAAATCAGAGTTCTGAAAAATGCAGGTGCCCAAATGATGAACGAAGTATGGGGACTTAGAGTAGCATGTTTCGACGCGAGCAATGCCGCAGCAGGAGTCCAAGCGTGGCCGCCCAATTCGTCGCGGGATGTTCCAGATCAATGGGGTACTCAAACCTACCAAATGGCCGCGTATCCTGAGGCTTTAACAATTACTGCTGTCATTTTACTTTCATCTGCCGCTGTGATAGTTGGCTTCTATTGGCTGCGGAAACGCCCAAAAACCGAAAGTTACAGCGCAGGAAAAATAAGTTACACGCGATAACGACGGTCAAATCTGCACTCCAACACCCCTCTCTTTTTCTTGTACCAAAACCAAAAGCACATGCGGACAAAAGAGACATCAAACCTATCAAACAATCAAATGAAAGTGTCCCACACCCTTATCTATTAATGATAGGTTTTATATACCGATTCTAACGAACTTGCAACCCAAATCAGATTGCTATTTACCTTCAGCAACTCTGAAAGAAAGGTCAGGTCAAGATGAAAGATGCACCTTGGGCAGATGCCACTCCTAAACCAGTGGACTCAACCACTAGAGCCTCAGACATTACCCGAGCCAAAGCGCTTCTAACTTGGAAACAGAAAATAATCTTAGAAGAAGATTTAAAGAAAGCAATAAACATGTACATAAACACGCGTAAACTCAAAAGGTGCGTTAATAAGAAGCTGCTCATGGAGAACCTAATAGTATGACAGAAAAATCACTGGACACTTTCACATCAAAAATTGGAAAAGCTGAAATCGCCGTGCTCATGCCCATACATAACGAGGCTGAAACAATAGCAGAAACTGCCACTGAATTCTACAATGTCATAAGCCCAAAAATGCCGCTGGAACTCGTCTTAAGCGAAGACGGAAGCACAGACGATACAGAAAACGTAATTGAAAAATTAAGCGAAAAGATACCGCTGAAAGCCGTACTCTCAACTTCACGTAAAGGCTATACAGGCGGAATAAAAGACGGCTTGAAACTTGTCACAGCCAAATATGTTTTAATAACAGATTCTGATGGGCAACATGACCCAAAAGATTTCTGGAAAATCTGGGACTTACGCATGAAATATGACATAGTGAGCGGTTGGCGGGAGAAGAGAGCTGATTCCCTATATAGGCGAATTATGTCCCAAGTCTTCCAATGGAGAATAAAACGCGCTTTTAATCTTCCGAATTTTAAGGACATCACCGCTCCTTTCAAACTCATGAAAACAGAAGTAGCTACAGAAATAGCTGAAAAATGTAAATACATGAGTGAAAGTTTCTGGAACGAATTCTCCGTAAGAGCCCACGTCGGCGGTTACAGCATAGGAGAAACCCCCGTTTCGCATCGACTTAGAGCAGACAAAAGCGCAACCCGCGTCTACAAGCCATCTAAGATACCAAAAATCGCTCTCGCACAACTCAGAGCTATATCTAAGCTCAAATCAGAACTCAACATGTAGTGGAGAAACAACTTAAATGGCTAAATTTGGGCGCGTAAAAATCGTTATCCAGCTTATCGTGGGCGTTGCCATCTTACTCTGGTTGCTTCAGCTAGCGAATTCAGGCGAAGTATTTGCAGTAATCTTACAATTCAACCCCATAAACCTCATAGGCGCAATAGCTTTTTTCATCACAGCATCCACCTTCACGGCACTTGCACTCTGCACCACATTAAGACGCTCTAATCCAACTGCACCGCTCTGGAAAATGATAATGGCTAGCTTTGCTGGACAATTATTAAGCGATGTAACTCCCGTCAGATCAGGTTACTTCCTGACACCTGTTTTCCTCAACCAGTTAGCTAACATACCAGTTGAGCAGGGAATGACCAGCGTTCTCGCCACTGGAGGAATTAACTCCTTGGTGAAGGTGATTGTATGTTTAATAGGTATAGGGTACTTCGCAAGTTTCTTACCCCTCCCAGCAGAAATCACTAATTCGTTACTCGTTGGAATCGTAGTTTTACTCGTTGCTGGAATCTTGTTCTTGCTGCTTATGTGGGTTAAGCGTCTCTCAAAATGGGTTGCTAAATTTGAAAAAATACCGCTAATTGGCAAGAGCCTAAGTAAATTCACTGAAATGTTCAGTAATGTTCAGAACGAAGGGCAAAAAATAAGGTACTCTCTGATATTTGTAGCATCACTAGTATTATTATCGCTGCTATCAAATGCAACAGCATTATACTTCGTTTTTTACGGCATTTGGCACTACCCCTCCCTTCACCTACTTGACTTCTTTTTCATAGCCGCTTTTGCTTCAGTATTAACATACATTCCTATCACAATCGCAGGTCTCGGAGTGCAAGAAGCGGGTTATGTTCTTCTTCTTAACATACTGCTTGGACTACCCCTCTCCAGCGTCAACCCCAGCCTTGTAGCATTTGCGTTGATAACACGAGCATTATTCACTGGAACAGACATAATAGGTGTTAGTCCATTGCTTAAGGTAGGCTTGAAACCTAAGAGTCAAGAACCAGTTCAAGAGGTAAAATCTACTTCAAGCGATATGTCTACCTGTTCGGTATAGCTGTCTCTGTACACAACTAGTATTGAATACCGCCCAGCAGAAAGAATCAGGTTTTGAATCGAGGGATCCACCTCACCTGTATCATTGTTGAGGTTTGGCTGCTGCGTTACCCTAGAGTATTGCGTGCTCCAGTTTATCACTGCATTAGTTGGTATAAAATCCTTGAAAATTTCTAGGCTTATCTTTTTGTTGGCGGAGGTACTGCTAATGCTTAGACTAGATGTTTCATTTGCTTGAATGTACAATGTTTTTATCAATGGAAATGTTTCGTTAAATGTCGTAATGTTGTAAATCTGCGAGCCTTCAGATACAAATAGTGATTGTATGTCCCAGTAATTGTAAAATCTTATATCTACGGTTACGTTGAAGTTTTCTGTGAATGTTTCTTCTTGGTCAAGAATGAGGAATGTGAAGTATCCCCACTTACATATTGGTCCCCATACAAATGAGGGGTTTTCAACACCAGAACTGTTCACAGACTGAATAGGCCATTGCTTCCAAAGTTCAAATGGTGCTGATGGTTTTGTAACAGTTTCTGGAATTATTCCCGTCCAGAATTCGGCACTGACCAAATGCTTAGAACTGTTAACTGCCGCCAGCATTAATCCTTCTCTATAATCAGGGGGAATGGGAATGTAGAATCTGCCGCTAGGCGTGTCTGTGGAATTTGTTATTGTCACATTGGCTGTTACATGTTTTATTGGTGGAGCAAAATCGTTCTCTGCGAAGGATGCATAAACTGTTTCTTCTTCGATGGGTCCAACATGATACACTGTTGTACCGTTTATTCCAACATAAACTGGTGGCAAATAACAGGGATCGCCTAAATACCTCGTAAGCACACACCATTTGTAGGCAGGAGGCATTCTAGTATCTGAGGGCGCTGCCCAAGGAACGCTTAGAAAATATGTTACGTTCCTTTCCTCAAGGAAACTTATGCTCTCTTCAATAGTATCCATTTTATAAAGCGGTGCTGCCTCGTTTCCATCAAGCGTGAAGATGTCACGTTCAATGTAGTATTCTTTGATGTCATAAGTTGCGATTCTGGCATCTGTGGGAGTATTTTCATTAATCCATTTCCATGCATCTCCCTCCTCCAAAATTTGGATGTAGCTCCACTTGTCGTCACTGTGCGCGGGTGTAGGTTTAAAGGAGTTTATGCAGGGAAGCACTGTTGCACTTGAAATAAGCACCAGCGATATGAGAACTATTGCGGTCGTACGTCTCACTAAAGTATTTGTCATGAGAAGTGATTTAGTGCCTGCAGCGATAATGACGGCTAAAACGGGTAAAGCAATAATTAGATAACGAACAAACGGAATGTGTATCCCCATTATTGCAAGACCAACAACCGACAGGTAACACGGGAAAATCAGAAGGAACTGCTTTCGCTTACTAAACGTAAGGTAAACAATTGCTAACAATAAGAGGCTTGCTCCTATTATACAAATTGTGCTATACAAATCATTAAAGGGCACTTTTGACCAATTCTCGAAATGCTGCGTTGACGATTTCAAGAGCACAGGGTCTAAGTAATTGCCAATACCAAAAAACGGGTAAACAGGGTTTCCCAGCAACAGAAAGTTTCGTATATACCAAGGCAGAACAATAAATACTGCTGATATAGATAACCACGTGAAGCGTTTCGCAGATACCCTTCTATTAATCGCATACAGCAATAAAAGACCAAAAGAACACAGACCAATATAACTTGTAAGCGCAGCAAAACAGCAAAACAACGTTCCGACTATTTCGTATTTTTTTGCGCCAGCACCATTCGAATTATATGCCTTAAAGAAAAAAAACGCAGACAACGTCAACATTAAGGTTAAGCACATAAGATAAGTTTCGAGAATGAAAAGTAGCCAAAAAGTGGACATGATACTTAATGTAAATATGGCAAAAACCGCAGCGGTCCTATTTTTAGTTACAACGCCCGTAAATTTGTATGTAGCTATAATTGTTGCTAAACCGAAAATTGGTTGCAGTATTCTATAATAGAAGTCATTCGCGTTCCCAGCAAAGTTGTATAAATAGACAGCGAGTAATTGAACGCCGGGCGGATAACTTGCGCTCATCTCCAAGCCAATTGATGGACCCGCTATTAACGGAATTTTACTCTCTTTGAATATGATTTTCGCATAATTGACTCCGTATGCCAATGAATCCCATTCAATGGTTGGATACGCGACGGTTTGGTAAATTGCAACAATAACAAATACGCCAACAATAATCAGCAAGATTGCTTCAAAGAGGTTAAATTTCGGTACATAACCAGTCCTTAAGTAGCTCTTAAAATTCAGTTTCAATCCTCTATAAACTGCAGCAAGTAATAATGTGATAAAAAGGCTCGCTTGGGTCAGAATTATCGTCAATAGAGATATTTCCCATAAAATCCCAATCAAAATCATCACTACATAAGTGACACCAAATCCTAAACCAACTGAAAGCAGTAATCTTTCTGTAATATCCACTTCATCTCTAGCCAGAACATAGGAGAGCAAAAATCCATTAACAAATATGAAAGCGAAACCTATCCATCCGCCGTCAAGGGGAATTGTTTCAATAGGCGCTTGAAATATGTTTGGGGTTGTATAAAATAAAGGCGGAAAATAAAAAAGGTATATCATGGTTGTTATCAACGCAATTATCGTAATCCAAACGAGGATTATTGGATCAAAATCACGCGTGATCCTAAACAGCCCTGTATTTAACTTCATAAAGCGTATATCACCAAATCAAGTATGCTCATTCGATCGCTGCTTTCAAAAAATAGTGAAACTGAAAGAGGTACGCGCATAAAGAGTGCTAAAACGCTTAACCAAAATATAAAATATGCCTTACTTAGTATCCTTGCGCAATACAATTTGTCTGGTTCCTCCCATTGATATTCGCAGGTCCACTCTTGTATCTTGGATGTAGTCCTCATTCAACACTATGACCAGTGTGTATAAACCTGATTCTTGGACGTTCCAAGCTAATGATGCATTGGGTTGCCCATTAATTATGGGTGACCTCACAACTTGTTTATGGTTCCCCCACCATCTAGTTTCCCAAGGGTGAATGACGCCTTCAAAAAGTTCGACGGATATATTTTTTCCAAAAGAATTAGTTTGAACCAGAACTGTCTCATTTTCATCCAAAATTGGAAGATACACCATCAATGTTGGAGGAAAAGTTGTATCTGTTATTTTTCCCCCTAAAGAGTACAATGAAACTTTTTCTTGAGACTGAAATGGTGCAGCTTCTATCTTGCTTATCGTGAAATTTTCACTATATGTATGAAGTGCAATTTCCACACATCCTTTTTTGCTGACAGGAGCCAAAAACTCGTAGGTCTTCCATTCCTTTGCATCAGTTTTTTGAATAAATGCAAATTCAGTATACATCTTTAGATATGCGTTGTATACGTATATGCTTAACTTGTCGGTTCCTGCATCGAGATAAGTTATCTTTACACTGGTTAAATTAGGAGTGGCAACCCAGAGTCTTGGCGAGACCTCTCTAGGAATAACAGATTGCGCAAGTTCTCCGTTAATTACCTCTGGCTCGGTCCATCCTTTTTGATTAATTGCGACAGGCAAAACAGAATTCGTTGCTATTTCTGAAGTTACATTAGGTCCCACATTATAGATTGGGTTATAACCAGTCAAGTTTGTTATCTTGGGAAAGAACGGTGTTCCTAGATACTGAACCATTGGCAGTATATCGAAGTGACCATGTGTCCGAGCCCATTCAACATCTAAAACGTATTTTATGTTCTTACTTTGAAGATATTGAAGTATAGTTGCTAGATCAGTGATGTTATAGAGCTCTCGTGCCTCCCAACCATCTAAGTAAAAGAAGTACTCGTTGCTGCAGTTTTTTATATAATATATCCTATTTTCGATAGTGGCAACCTTTTCACCTTCGTTTAAATGCTCAGTTAACCACTTCCATGCCATCGCCTCAGAATGCGAAACATTAAGCGAAATCCACTTTTCTGCATTGGGATTTTCTAAGAACCATAAAAAATCGTCCGGCGGTTCATAAAAAAGGTTCTCCGTCATTACCTTGCCACCCATACTAAGCGTTAAGCTGGGAAACAGAAAGGCCATAATTAGAATTATTGCGATACCCAACCTAAACAAATCGCTTTTGCGCGGTAAAGGTATCTTGTGTTTTATTTGGCTTAACGCGTTTTTAGAGCGCTCTCTTAATTTTATATCGTATTTTTCACATTTCTCTATTGCTTTTGCAATTGGTAAGGCGCTTAGAAGAGCAAATCCCGGCAACGTAAAGACGATATGTCGCGGGAAGCCCCATGTCAATCCGCTGAGAATAACTATGCTCAATGTTAATGGCCATGCTAGTATCAACCAAAACTTCTTACTTTGATTTGGAAGTAATCCAATTCCTAGTGCTGTAAGCATGGAAATTGCTGGAAAGTGAGTTCTATAAGTGATAAATATGCCAATTTTCTCCAATAATGAGACTTCGCCTCCAAAAAAACTTGATGTGGCAGACCACTTTATGCCTTCAAATGTTGTTTCTATTATTAACGGATCTATGTTTATTCCGCCAAGTACGGTGTAACCATTTGGGTAAACAGGGTTTCCGAGTAAAACTAGGTTTCGAAGATACCAAACGCCCCCGATTATCAAAGCCGATGAGACTAGTAACAAGACAATTTTCGTGTTTACTTTGAATCCTCGCTTCTTTTTAATAAAATAGTAGATGAGGGCGATCATAAAAAACGGCGCAAGATATATGGCCAAGTATGAAGTCAGCAGCGCAAAGCCGTAAAATACTCCACACATAATCCAGTATCTGGTATCTTCTCTGATTATGGCAAGAAACAGAAACAGAACCGAAACAGAACCGAAGAAAGTCAACATTGAATAGCTTGTAGCATACATTGAATACCGAAAGAATAAAGGTGTCATCGCAAGAAACAACGCTGATATTATCCCATACTTCTTTCCGGCAAGAACCTCTCCAATCTTGTAGGTTGCCAGAACCGTTAAAATACCCATCACTGGGGAAATGGCTCTGAGGTAAAAGTCTTCAATTAAGCCTATTTGAATATAATAGAAAGCGCCAACTGCGGAAAACAAGGGAGGAAAATTTGCACTCATTTGGATGCCAATTGAGGGACCAGCTATCACCGGAATGCTATGATTCTCATACATCAGTACGGGCATTACCGCATGGTAGACTATGGCATCCCAATGAGTGATAAGCGTAAAAAATGCGTGGTAAAAGCAGAAAAAGAATAGTATACCACTAGCGAGACAAGCTAACAACAAGAGGCTAAAGTTGTTTGGTCTTCGCAATTTCCCAATGGTGAAATAAGCCTTTAAGAACTCGCGTATTGAAGACCTTTTTTTCCCTTTTTGCCTGTAAAAATCTACCAATAGAAAACCGACGCAAAGAAGCAGGACCGCTATGTTTAGGGGAAGTTGAAACAGGTTTCCAAAGATCCCTAGGATAATAGTAATCAATCCTGTGAATCCAACTCCTATCCCAAGCGCGCTTATGAATTTAATAAGCGAGTCTTTCTCGTTGCCTAACAATGTGTGCGATGAGATAATGCCGAGAATTAGAATTTCAACTGTAGCCAAAAAAGCTAACGGGATTCCCTCAATCTGAAGCGGCGTATAATTGATTATTGGATTTGCTAGCCAAGATACAACTGCTTGAAATGTAGCTAACCATGTCCGGTTCATGTAAACATATAAAAGCCAAGCAGAAGCCAGAAAAACCAAGATTACCAGCGGTACCACTAAGTTCTCTTTTTTTTCTTTTTTGTCTGCTTCTAGCACAGCGTCATTTTCCATATCAAGTTTTCACCATTTTTCTTTGATTAGCTAACTTGAATCGTCTGTAGCCGTATATCCCTATTACTACCATAAGCGCTATCATTGCAATTATCACCACGACAAGCCACCAAGGCGTGGGCATTAGCACTCTGGTGATTGCGACGTAGGCTGACCCCCCTGTTGTTGTCTTAAAGTATAAGAAGGCATCATCTTCTTCGAACTTCTCGGTTGGGCACTCCTCCATTTTCCTTCCATCATACCGATAAAGCGTTAAAGTTATTTCTTCATCTCTTTCCTGTGCAGCAGCCTTTTCAACGGCGAAAACTATCGTAACATTTGTGATTTTATCAGCATAATCCGTCAAAAATCTAACAAGATAATACTGGAGAATGGTTTCATTGGAATACGGGAGGGTTTTATTGCGCCATGTGCCCACGTAGGACGGGTCGCCACTTAAAACGTCTAGTGCAAAACCGACGTAAGTGACGGGTTCACTAAACTCTACAGTTATATTCTTCACAATCTGCATAGCATCGTATTCAGTAACATTGATGAAAACAGTGTTTGCAGGAATAGTTAAGGGTGTGGAAATATGCGTTTCTGTAATAACAATTTTTTGAGGAGGAGCGGGCATAACGTAGTCAGCGCCAACTGAGCCACAAAAAGACAATAACAGTGAAAACACGGTGAGCATAGTGCAAGTTCGGATATACGCGATGCGCCACGGCTTTCTATTGTGCGTTTTAATTTTTTCACATAGTTTTCGCCTATGCGAAGAGAACTTGAAGAGGCTGAATCTTTTAGACATTGAAGCGCCCTCCAAAGTTGCACTTAGCTTCTTAGTGGAATAGAAACTTATTTAAAACCTCTGCTTATCGCCAGTTTCCCAGCAGATTTTTTTCAGCAACTTGAATCATTAGTTAATTCAGCCGCATACAGTTGCAATTATTGAATTAAGAATTGCGGATACAAAATAGCTGCTTATTTTCCATTCTTAATTACTATCTTTGAAAACAGAACTTGTTGCTTCTTCTGATACACTTTTCATTATCTGCGACAATCAGTAGCCCTTTTTAGAATTAAACAGTAAAAGGTTATTGTTGCAAAAACCTAATAAAAAGGTTTTAAACATTAAACGGATATTAAAAAGAGAGTTTGATGCCGATTGAAAAAATACTGGTTTCATATAGCATTAATTCTCTGTATTACTTTGCCGATAATGCTGTTGTTTTTCTTAGATTATTATAATCTTGAAGGTTATAACTACGTTATTAATACTGAAACTAACAACTTCGAAAGCTGGTCTAATACGTTTTTTAATGAAAGTTTTCTTTTCGAATTAACATGGAAAGGCAGAATGTTTTTACTAGTATTTCTGTGGATTGTAGTAATTGAGTCAGCAATGGATTGGAAAACGTTTGTTGATGAAAAACCGACAAACCGTTATATCATAATCGCTTCCCTTGTCTGCGCGTTAATTCCAACGATTTATGTTCTAGCAACCAACTTTTTTGGATTAGACCTGACTATGCTACAAATAGGTCGCGATGTTTTCTCAATTCGCAGTGTTACCACCGAAAATACGCCTTGGGACTTCCTCTACCTCCAGTGGCCCATATCATGCGAATACATAATATTCACAGTGTTTTTCATTAGCGCTGTAATATTGGCTTATAAAACAAAGGGACTAAAAGCTCTCTCGCTTTCCTTTGCTCTTCTTGGAGGAATAGGCATCGCATACATGTTTGACACGATTTACCCATTTGGCGTTTTTAGACCCCTTCAAGAGTTTGCTCTTCCTACAGCGGCAGTAACCGCTGGCCTTTTTGACCTTTTAGGATACGGCGTGCGGTTAACGTTTCCAATGTATATTCTTGATTCTTCTCTTCCATCTTTAACAGTCACTTTGGGCGCCAAATCCGCAAGCGCGACAATCGCTTGGGCTTGCGCGGGCGTTCACAGTTTAATACTTTATACGTTGATAATCCTAGTTTTCTTCAAAAAATCAGACATTTCAGCCTTCCGCAAACTGGCCTATTTCGTAATAGGTCTTTTTGGCACTTTTTTCGTAAACGTCTTCAGAGTATTCTCCATCTTCATTGTTGCGCTTGAAGAGGGAAGGGAAGCTGGAACGGTTTTTCATAATACCTATGGAGAAATATACGCCCTCGTCTGGATTTTCCTGTACATCCTGTTAATTGGCTGCATTCAACGATTCCTGTTGGTGGAAAGGACAAAATATGCCTTTCACAGGATCTGGGAACTGCTTGGAACTGCCAAAGACAAGCTTTTCTCGCGATTTAAAACAGTAAGCGGCAAGCCTTCATCTGAAAGCAAAGCTTGACATTGATGTAAACCATTTCCCACATTATGCACCAGTTCTTTTTGCTATTATCTAAAGCTTGCTAAGACGAACGCGAATGACCTAGTTTTTTTTCTTTTTGTAGTTGAGTTCTGGACGGACGATGGTTATTTTGGTGCCTGAGGCAACAGGAGAAGTGACCCAAACGTTTCCGCCTATGACCACGTTATCTCCTACTATAGCGTCAGCGCCGAGAAGAGTTGCTCCTGAATAAATTACCACGTTGTTTCCGATTGTTGGGTGTCTCTTTACTCCTCTGATTATTTGGCCTTTTTCATCTTTTGGAAAGCTCAGAGCGCCCAAAGTGACTCCTTGGTACAGCTTCACGTTGTCACCTATCTCCGTGGTTTCCCCGATAACCACGCCTGTGCCATGATCGATAAAGAAGTTCTTGCCGATTTTGGCTCCGGGGTGGATATCGATGCCTGTTAATGAATGAATGTGTTCGCTCATTATTCTCGGAATCAGTGGGACTCCACGCAAGTAAAGCTCATGGGCTATGCGGTAAGTTGCTATTGCCAAAACACATGGATAGCTAAGGATTACCTCTTCAATGCTCACTGCCGCTGGGTCTCCATTGTAGGCAGCTTCGATGTCTCCGTTGGTAAGCGCTCTTATGTCTGGAATTTTCTCTAAAAACTCTTTAACTACCACTTGCGCTCTTTTTTGGCAGACATCCTGAGGGCACTCGTTGATTTTTCGGCAAATGTACTTGAGGCTTTTCTCTACTTCATTCGTGAGGCGCGTGTAAACTGAAGTCAGAGTGGTGCCAAGAAAATATTTAATGTTCGCTTTAGTGACATCCTCTTTTCCTAAATACCCTGGAAAGAGCACTGCAAACAGGTCTTCAAGAACCTCGACGACGACTTTTTTCGAGGGCAAATCTTTTCCTTCAAGGTGATCCATGCCTCCGAAAGTTTCATAACTCTTTACGATGTTGTCGACAAGCTTTGGCACGCCTGTTTCAAACCCTTTTTTACCTATTTTTTCGTTGTTCTTAAACATCGTGTCCAATATTTTCTCTGCATTCCAGCAGTATGTTTCCTCGCGGTTCTGAGACTTTTTGTTCTTTTTTGGGTGTGGTGGACCAGACTTTGCGTTCATCTTGTTCACTTCTTTCATAATGTAGAAAAAGTCGGATATAAGAGAAGCGTCTTCTGGCTGCTATATTGCGATGTCACTACAGAAACTTGTCTTCTGCAGCAAGAACAATTGCAACTCCATTATAAAGAAAACTGACCCGATTACCGCTGACACAAAGTAAAGCCTTTTAATATGCACCTTGATTTTATTATTTGCTACCCAACAAACATGCACTGCTAAAAACGTCTTAGGCGGGGGTTGCCAAGCATGGTCAAAGGCGTAGGACTGAGGCTCCTATCCTGTAGAGGTTCGTGGGTTCAAATCCCACCTCCCGCACTTACATCTTTTTGGCTGAAAATCGCAGTTTTGGTTGAATTTGCGTGGCTAAACTGCTATCGTTCTCGTTTGCCCGCAATCCAGTCTTCAGTCCACTGCATAGCCTGCGAATCAGGCACTTGAACAGGTGGATGCTTAAACGCGTAAGAGGGCATGCTTAGCAATGCACCAGCAATTTTGCGGTCTAAAGCAATTTTTGCAGCACGAATAAGGTCAATTACGACGCCTGCACTGTTTGGTGAGTCCTCAACTTCCAACTTTACGCTAATGTTGATTGGTCGATCACCGAACTTTCTGCCCTTAAGAGAAATATAACAAATCTTCTTGTTATCCAAGAAACCAACATAATCCGACGGGCCAATCCTTGTAGGCAACTCGTAAGGCACAAGGCTGGTAACTGCCTCAGTTTTGCTGATGCGCTTGGATTTCAAGCGGTTTTCCACAGTCATGTTCTGAAAATCAGTGTCTCCGCCAAGGTTTAACTGATAAGTTTCGTCAATAATGACACCACGATCCAAACAAAGCCGCACAAGGTTTCTGTGTAAAATCGTCGCGCCAACCTGACTTTTTATGTCATCACCAAGCACAGGCAACCCTGCTTTCTCAAATTTTTCGGACCACTCCTTCTCTGAACCAATAAATTCAGGCATGCAATTCACGAAAGCGCATCCTGCATCCATGGCGCATTGAGCGTAAAACCGTGCGGCGTCGTGACTGCCGACTGGAAGGTAATTTACGAGCACTTGGGCTTTTGCGTCTTTCAAAACCTGAACCACGTCAGCGCTACCCTCTGCTTTTTCGTCGTAGACGTTGAAAACTTCCCGCATATGCTCTGCCACGCCATCCATGATGGGTGCCGACGACACTTTCACATTCAAACGCGGGACATCTGCGATTTTCACCACGCAGTTTGGCTTGGTGAATATGGCTTCAGACAGGTCTTTCCCAATTTTGTCCTTGTTCACTTCAAAGGCGGCAACGAACTTTATGTCTCGTATGTGGTAACCGCCGAAGTTAACGTGCATGAGTCCTGGCACTGTTGTGTTCTCTTTTGCGTTTTTGTAGTATTGTGTTCCTTGGATTAATGCGGATGCGCTGTTGCCAACACCTACGAGCGCCACGCGTATTTCTGGCAAATCAAATAACACCTATGATGCGTTAATAGTGAAGGCTTAATGTTTGTCTGCTCTATAACTTTTTCCTAACGGCATGACTTTCTGTTGATTTCCACAGGATTTGAAGCCTTAACGCGTAGTGCACAGGCAAGGCAGCTTTGGGTTATTTTTGTAAAAATTAGAAAAATGATCAGGAAAGGCGAACAATAGCAATTAGCCAATGCGAGCATCCGTGCTATTTGACCTCGAAGGAGGTGCATATTTCTTCAACTGTTCGGTTCAGAGTCAACTCAGCAATGTCTTGCCCGTAATCTAATATTCGCCTTGAACCGTCCAGCATCAACCTGAGAATCGCCGCGACGTTCGGATCCAGTTTCTTGGTAGACATAAGCCTAATAAGCTCTGTTTCCAGTGTTACAAAGGAGCCGCGCTTAGAGATTATTTTCTCTGCGTCATTGTATGCTCTTTTAAACATGGCTTTTGTGGCTTCTTCGAACAACTGGTGCACCACAGAATTGAAACTAAGCAGTTGCGAGTATACTTCTTCATCTATGGGTTCTTTTACGAAGAGCACTTGATCATTGATTTGTTTTTGGAAGGTCTCCAAACTATTAACTATGTTTAATGCATCTTCAGCGATACTTGTTATATCGTTCACAATTATCCTATACAACAGAAACTCTTTTGGGGTTTTGAAACCTAACTCTCGGAACAGGTTGCGTTCTATGCCGAACTTCAATTGGCGAACAGCGTATAAACCCAGCCTATTTGCGTCGTGATGAGCGTTAATTACGCTTTGAAACAAAGCGCTATTTCGGTTTTTTAAAGCTAAAATAGCGTCTCTGTTAGCTGAAAGCGCCACGATGACCATTCTTCTAACGGCTTTTTCAATGGGAAACTCTGAATGCCTTATAAGAATTTGAAGCGCGACTTCGTCTGGGGTTTCATCGATGATTTCTGAGCCGAGAAGATTGTCTCTGGCAAAATCTTTCACTATAGTCTTGCGTTTGACCACTTCTTCTTCCCCTTTGAAGTGGACGCGAATTATGTCAGCGCTTATGACGTATAGGGCTTTTATCATTCGAAGCGTGGACTGTAAATCTTCTTCCAACGCATTCACGTTAATGTAGTATTCCTTGAGTTTAGAACCCTCGTCTTCTTCGTATTTTTCTTTCAGTTTCCTCGGGACCAAAGTTAGCGACAAATCAGGTTGTACGTTGAAGTCGATTTCGCTTCCTTTCTTCAGTCCGGTGTCTTGTACCCACTCTTTTGGCAGGGATATTATGTATGAGCCTCTTCCTGTGGATTGGACTCGTCTGTAGCCTAAGTCTTTTTCAGCCATTCACGTTCACCCGTACACATATTTCATTTACATCATATACTTCATTACCTTACATATAAATGCTTTTCAGCAGAGTTATATAGAATATGTGACACGTACTATGCAGCATCCAGCAAATAAGTGACGAAAATGACCTTATACTCTTGCAGACAACACGCAAACTTCCCTGAACAAATAGCTACCGAAGGCGCTGTTTTCTGCATAAAAACAGTCAAATTACTTGTTTCTCATGGTCAAATATTCGCGCTTCCAGCTGCGTAAAAAGAGAGGATATCAGATGAAAAGAATCATTGCAAAAGAAGAATATTGCATGGGATGCGGACTCTGCGAAGTCTACTGCACTGTCCAGCACTCAAAATCAAAAGACATAGTTAAAGCTTACAACAGGGAAACCCCTCGCCCGGTCAGCCGAGTAAAGTTAGAAGTGCACAAACCAGTTTCTTTCGCCATCCAATGCAGACACTGCGAAGACGCACCATGCGTCACCGCTTGCCTATCGGGTGCCATGCAAAAAGACGAGGAAACTGGGTTAGTGACGCATGACTCGGAGAAATGCATCGGCTGCTGGACCTGCATCATGGTATGTCCGTACGGCGCCATAAAAAGAGACGCTTCAGGCAAGGCAGTTTCAAAATGCGACCTCTGCTCGGAACTGGAAGTGCCAGCGTGCGTCGCTAACTGCCCCAACGGTGCTTTAGTGTACACAGAGGTGAAGCCATAATGCCAAAGTACGTGATAGTGGGCGCTTCAGCGGCAGGGATCGGCGCGGTCGAAGCCATCAGAGAAGTAGACCCTATAGGCGCAATAACCATAGTTTCAGAAGAACCTTGCCCACAGTATTCGCGCCCAATGATTTCCGATTTTGTCAGTGGAAAAGCCAACTTTGAAAAAATGAAGTGCCGCAACGACCAGTTCTGGGCAAAGAACGGCGTTCAAGCCCTAACAGGAAGAACTGCGGTAAGCCTAAATCTAGCTGACAAATACGTGGCGCTTGACAAAGGCGACCGCGTGAACTTCGAGAAACTATTAGTCGCAACCGGCGGAAAACCCTTCATACCAAAAATAGAAGGCACCGACAAAAACGGCGTATTCACCTTCACAACGCTTTCTGACGCTGAAAGCTTAGCAGCAAAAATCGAAAAAGCCAAAAGCGCGGTAGTCATCGGCGCTGGTCTCATCGGCGTCAGCGTTACCGAAGCGCTGGTGAAACGCGGGTTAAAAGTGACGATGGTGGAGCTGCAAGACAAAATCCTCAGCCTCATTTTGGATCCGACCGCTTCAGAAATGGTGGAAACTGTAATCAGAAAAGCAGGAGTCACAATCGCCACAGGTCAAACAGTCCAGCGCATAACAGGCAGACCCGAAGACGACCACGCCGTGGGCGCCGCAGTTTTAACAAGCGGCGAACAGGTGCAATGCGACTTGGTAATAATCGCAATCGGCGTTGTTCCACGCACCGAACTCGTCTCAGGAACCGACGTGAAAACCAACAGAGGCATACTCGTGGACAGATTCATGCGCACAAACGTTTCCAACGTTTACGCCAGCGGGGATGTCGCTGAAGCTTACGACTTCATGTTTGGCGAAAACAGGTTGCTGCCTCTCTGGCCTCTTGCCCAGCTGGAAGGGAAGGTTGCAGGCTACAACATGGCGGGTAAAAAGGCAGATTACCCAGGCGGCACCGCAATGAGTGCACTGAAATACTTTGGCATACCGATAATCTCAGTTGGGATAGCTAACCCGAAAGACCCTGAAGCATACGAAACCTTAGTCAAGCATGAACCAGAGCGGAACCTTTACAGAAAAATAGTGCTCAAAAACAACGCGATAGTAGGCATAACACTTGTTAACGACATTGAACAGGCAGGCGTACTCTTCCACCTTATGAAAAACGGCGTCAACGTGAAAAAGTTCAAGCAAGAGCTTCTCTCAGAAAACTTTTGCCTCGCCACCTTGCCGCGATCTTTACGAAGAAAAGTTTACCCTGGGGAATACAAATGAATAATCTGAGCAACATAAACAATCCATACAATGACGATAAGGACTTCGATGGCTGCAGCATATTCGGCATGATGAACGTTGAGGGCAAGAGGTTCTCGTCGCGAGACCCAATCAGAGCCATAGCGAACATGCATGAACGTGGGAACGGTCTCGGCGGAGGTATCGCTGTTTACGGCATCTACCCCGAGCATCAGGATGACTACGCTTTTCACATAATGTACCTGAGTCGAGATGCGAAGGAAAAGACCGATAAGCTACTGAAAGAAGACTTCAACATACTACTTGACGAGGAAATCCCCACAAGAGAAGCTAACGTCCGTGACCCACCCTTGGTGTGGCGCTACTTCGTGCAACCTAAACAACGGAGACTAGAAACGCAGACAGAAGACGATTACGTTATCGGAAAAGTAATGCGGATCAACACGGAAACGGGCAAGGCTTTCGTTTTCTCAAGCGGCAAAGACATGGGCGTCTTCAAAGGCGTAGGCTACCCAGAAGATATAGCGGACTTCTTCCGTCTGGAAGAGTACAAAGGCTACTTGTGGACAGTGCACGGTAGGTTCCCAACAAACAGCCCCGGCTGGTGGGGCGGCGCTCATCCATTCAACATATTGGACTGGACAGTGGTGCATAACGGGGAACTTTCTTCGTACGGCATAAACCGCCGCTATCTGGAAATGCACGGCTACAAATGCACCATGCAAACAGACACTGAAGTATTAGCTTACGCTGTGGACCTGCTCATGCGCAGACAGCAGTTGCCAATAGAAATAGTTGCCAAAATCTTAGCTGCGCCGTTGTGGAGCGAAATAGACGAGATGGAACCCAAACAGCAACAAGTCTTCAGGGCGATACGCCAGACCTACGGAAGCTTGTTGATGAATGGTCCGTTCAGTATCATCGTAGCACACCATGGCGAAATGATAGGGCTGACGGACAGAATCAAACTGCGACCTCTCGTTGCTGGCGTCAGAGGCGACTTCCTGTACCTGTCCTCTGAAGAGGCTGCCATACGCCTTGTTTCGCCAACGCTTGACAGGTTCTGGTATCCGAGAGGCGGCGAACCTGTGGTCGGCACACTCCGCAACCAGAAAACGGTTGAGGTCTTAGCCAGTGTGGGGGCGAATCAGTGAAAACACACTTGCTTCCTGAATACCTCGTTGAGAGAGACCCAAACCGATGCATCCGCTGTAAGGTTTGCGTTAACCAGTGCACGTACGATACGCACTATTACGATGCGGAAGACGATGTCGTTTGCAGTAGGGACGAGAACTGTGTTAACTGCCAGCGCTGCGTGACTTTCTGCCCTACCCACGCCATAACCATACGTAAAAACCCTAATGCGAACACGGAGAACGCTAACTGGACGTTAGGCGCCATCAGAGACGTCAAAAAGCAAGCGGAAACTGGCGGAGTTATCTTAACAGGCATGGGCTGCGACAAGCCATACTTAACTTACTGGGACAGGCTGCTGCTGAACGCCAGCCAAGTAACCAACCCGTCGATAGACCCGCTGCGGGAACCTATGGAAATCCGAACCTACTTGGGCACAAAACCCGATGAGTTGGAAATGGAGCTGGAAAACGGCGGCGTTGTGCTGAAAACCGAGTTGACTCCTCAACTGCGCTTAGACACGCCGATAATGTTCTCCGCCATGTCCTACGGTGCCATAAGCCTAAACGTGCATGAAGCGCTAGCTCGGGCTGCCACTGAATGCGGGACCTACTTCAACACTGGCGAAGGCGGCTTAGATAAAAGCCTGTACAAGTACGGCGACCACGCAATTGTCCAAGTCGCCTCAGGTCGTTTCGGCGTGCACCCAAAATATCTTGACGCCGGCGCTGCCGTGGAAATCAAGATTGGGCAAGGGGCGAAGCCGGGGATAGGTGGGCATTTGCCCGGTGAAAAAGTCACGGCTGATGTTGCCCGAACCCGCATGATTCCAGCGGGTACGGATGCTCTTTCGCCTGCTCCTCAGCATGACATCTACTCGATAGAGGATCTTAGGCAACTGATTTACGCGTTGAAAGAGGCTACGGATTACACTAAGCCCATTTCGGTGAAGATTGCTGCTGTTCACAACGCGCCTGCGATTGCCAGTGGCATGGTTCGTGCTGGCGCTGACATCATAGCCTTAGACGGCGTTAGAGGAGCCACTGGTGCTGCGCCGAAGGTTATCAGAGACAACGTGGGCATTCCAATCGAATTAGCCATTGCGCAGGTTGACCAGCGTTTGCGTGAGGAAGGTATCCGTAACAGGGCTTCCGTTGTTGCGGCTGGCGGCATCAGAAGCAGCGCAGACATCGTTAAAGCCATTGCATTAGGCGCTGACGCCGTGTACATTGCCACTGCGGCGCTTGTAGCTATTGGCTGCACTGTTTGCCAGAGATGCTACACTGGCAAATGTCCGTGGGGCATAGCAACGAGCGACCCGTGGATCTCCAAGAGAGTCAATCCCGACATCGCTTCGGAGCGGCTTGTGAATCTGCTTCGCGGGTGGAGCTTGGAAATCAAGGACATGATGGGCGGCATGGGCATAAACGCTATTGAGAGTTTGCGTGGGAACCGTTTGGCGCTTCGCGGTGTGGGTCTAACAGATACTGAACTGAAGATTCTGGGCGTTAAGATGGCGGGAGACTGACAGGTTATGCTTGAAGAAGAAAAAATAATCGCGGAAATCAGTGCAAAGTTCCTTTCACATGTGAAAGTAGAAAACGGCGTGTGGAAAATTGACGCGGAAGGCATGAGTTACAAGGACCTCAACACACTTTTAAGAGGCATAATCAGCCACGGCGCTGAAAGAATAGAAATTCGCAACGTTTGTGGGCAGAGATACATCGGAACTGACTTGGACGCAAATGTTCAAATTGATATTTACGGGACGCCAGGAAACGATTTGGGCGCTTTCATGAACGGACCTACAATAGTGGTTCATGGAAACGCGCAGGACGGTTGCGGCAACACAATGAATGAGGGGCAAATAATCGTTCATGGTCATGCTGGAGACATAACTGGTCACTCGATGCGAGGCGGAAAAATCTTTGTCCGTGACGACGTTGGCTACCGCGTGGGCATTCACGTGAAGGAGTATCAAGGCAAAAAACCGCAACTGGCCATAGGCGGCACTGCGCAGGACTTCTTAGGCGAGTACATGGCAGGCGGCGTAATTCTCGTTCTGGGTTTGAACTTGCCCGAGGGTGAATACTGTAAGGCAAAGTTCGTGGGTACAGGGATGCATGGCGGAGTAATTTACGAGCGCGGTAACATACTCGAAGTGGGAAAGGGAACTATGGTTATGAAAGTTGGCAAACGTGACAGTCGAGTGATTGAAAGTTTGGTGAAGGAATACTGTGACCACTTCGGTGCTGATTACGAAAAAGTCATGAACGCAAAGTTCTGCAAGATAGTGCCTGTTTCCAAAAGACCCTACGGAGAGTTATACTCGTACTAACTATCTTTGCGAGAATGCCTGAGAACCGCTTTGCTCTCGGAACAGACAGCTGAATGCATAAGCATATTTTTATAACCTTTCAGGGCTAAAGCTAAGCGAAGAAAATGCCTGCGAATTTCAGAAAAATCCGTGCTTACATTAAACTATTACGATTCGACAGTTGGCAAGCTTGGCTGTTCAATTTTTTACTTGGCTGCATTCTATTTGGCCTTCCGCAAATAAGTCGCTTCATAATAGTTTTGTTCGCTTTTTCACTTGCCACCAGCGCCATTTTCATTTTGAACCAATACTTCGACTATGAAAATGATAGGGCAAATAACTTGAAAAAAGATTTGCCGATTGCGTCTGGAGATGTGTCGCCGAGAACGGGGCTCATACTGTTTTTCGTATTTACTTCGGTTAGCCTGACAAGCGCGTTTCTAACAGACATCAGTATTTTCTTTTTGCTTCTCGCTTTAATGCTGCTTGGGATAGGTTATTCTACTCCGCCTTTTTGCTTCAAAAGCAGAGCTGGCTTGGACGTTATTGTTTGCGGCGTTGGAGCAGGAATACTGCCTTTTTTCATCGGAGTACAAACTGCGCCTCTTTTGACTCTGCAGTTTGAATTTCCTTGGATGGTTCGACGGTATCAAGACGCGCTTTTTGCAGTATTGCCAATTTTTCTCATTCAGTGTGCTGGCCAAATTTATCAAGTCGTGGGGGATTACGAGGCGGATTCATTGGCGAAAATTAACACGTTTGCGGTGAAGTACGGCAAAAAAACTGCCTTGAGATTCGCAGCCTTTTCACTATTGATTCCAATAAGCCTTCCAATAATGTACGAGCTGCTTAATTTGTCATTAACTCCCTTTCTCGGCTGGTATCTAATTGCTTTAGTTTGTTTAGTTCCTTGTCTGCTGTATTTCATGAAGCGAACTCAAGATGCATCCGAACAAAATTTCAAAAAGTTAAGGGAAATTGCGCGGCGAGCAGGCGCGGGAATCTTGCTTATCCTAATCCTTTATGCGTTTATCGTAAGGCTATCTTTGAATGGAATATGAGAGGCAACAGCGCTATTTCTTGCTTAACGCTCTCTGCAAGGCAGCGATAACATTTTGCTTTCCCATCGCAAGTATGTACGGGCCCAGTCTTGGTCCCTGCGGAGCGCCCATCAGAACCGCATAAAGAACCCTAAAGAAGGCACCTGGCTTCAAGCCGTTAGTTTTAGCAGCGTCGAAAATTGCGTTCTGTATCTTGTCTGGCTCGTCTTCGGTTTCTAAGACTTTGATTAGAGCGGTGATTGCGTTTTTCTCCTCGCTTTTGAGGCTTACAGTGGTTTCTTTGATCTCCTCGAAGTCTCGCGCCCAGTTGGAGACGTACTCGACCCGCTGTGCCAAGTCAGCCTCAACTTGCTGGTTTTTCTGCAGGTAACCGTAACTCTGAAGTTTCTCAGTTACGAACTCGTTCAGGCATTCTTTCGGTGCCATTTTAACCAGAAACGTCAGCAAGTTATACGGCACGTGAACGCTTGGTTTAGCAGGAGGTTTCATGCCCCAGCAGTACTCGTACAAGCCTTTGAGTTTAACAGCTTCTTTTGCGCTTACCTGTTTTTTGCCGAAGTAAACGTCTTCAAGCTCATCAAGCTCATTCATGTAAGAGGGAATGTCGGACACGTCAAGAGTGCGGGTGCCAACAAACCGCTTCAACATCAACAGCAACAGCGACTGGGGAGAACCATAACGGAACCAAACCTGCGGCGTAAAAACGTTGCCAGCTGACTTGGAAATTTTCTTCCCACCTTTATCCAGAAACATTTCGTATTTTGCGTGAGACGGCGGTTCAAAACAGA
>CAZUHG010000010.1:0-31031 GCA_964620515.1 uncultured Candidatus Bathyarchaeia archaeon | reverse complement strand
ACTTTAGCCTTCCAAGCTAATGATCCCGGGTTCAAATCCCGGCGACCGCACCATAATCACACCGAAAAACGCACAGGTTTCGCTTACCTTGTGCAATATGGCAGTCCCATTTTCCTTTAAATAGTTTCTTTATATAAGGGGGTATAGTTTTTTCCACGCGCTAGAGTGTGCAATGTAGCGAAAAAGTGAAAAGGAACGAGTGATAACCTATGACTTCAATGGTGATGTCGGATGAGTGAAGTGAATTTAGCGACAATACAGTTGAACGGAGAAAAACAGAGTTTCATATTAGCCAAAAAAGACTTCAAAACTGGAAGCAGAGGTTACCATGCACAGGGAAAAATGCAGATTGGAGGAAAAGGCTACCAGATTAACATCTTGTGCGTGGAGATAGGCTCAAAACCGAAAGAGAAAAAGTAACAGTTGTTAGCGCCATTTCTTAACGAAAGCCGCTGCTTTTACGCTCAGCGTTCTCCTTGAACTGTCCAGTTGCCTTTCAACGAAAGCAAGCACCTTTTTCTTTTCTTTTTCCCCGATTTTATCGAAAAACAAGTCAAACGTTCCAATCGCATGTTCAGCAATAACACGTTTGCATTCCTCTGTTAAATGAGGAGAAACAGAAACATGCTCAACCTTCAGAAGCTCAACCGTTATCCTGTTGATGAGGTAAGGCTTTGCTAAAGCGATTTTCCCGGAATTGCCAACCGCATTAGCCACAGTGACCATGTACTCGTTGTTCAGGAAACTATAGTACTTGTCGAATACGGCATCAAATTTCTTTTCCTTGTCAACCTTGGCTAAATTTGCAATTACCGCCAGGGCATTCCACGTTAAAATCCTGTACTTGCTGTCTAGAAGCGCTACGAAATCATCCATGTACGGATACAGTTTCTCTGGGTACTCCTCACTCAAATCCATTAACACTTTTGCGCAACCATATCGAACGGTTGCCTTTGGTGAACTAACACCCTTAAGCAGCACAGGAAGCAAACCAAAGTCTTGTTTAACCCTCTGGCGCAACTCCTCTTTCGTCACCGCCTTGTTTGCAACTTTTACCAGCAACTCGTTTTCCATAAGCAACCCCTTAATAGTAAATTGGACAATAACTATTTTTGACTTTCCGAAAATGCCCCAACACAAGAAAAACATCCAAACACGGAATTAAACCAAAAACAAACCACAATAACAGAACATCCCTGCAATACTAAATAGCCTGAATATTTATTTCGAATTCATCAATACTATAAACCTGTAGTTGATAATTGTTTTTGAAGGAGGGTTAACCATCTCCCAAATTGAAGAGAAAACCAAAAAAAGTAGTGAATTCACTTGTCCGAATATTTCATGCGGCAAAGTTTTCACCAAACCTCTTAGAGCTTTGAACCTGCAACAAAACTCAGAGGAACTATATGACGCATGCCCATACTGCTTAACCGAAATACCAACCGAGGAAGAAATGCCAATTTCATATGATGAGCCAAAAGAAACCGAAACAGAAGAGCAAGCACATGTGGAAGAGCGGATTGAAATCCCTGAAAAACCTTCTGAGTGCAGTCACCACATGGGTTATCTGAGTGAACGATCCTCAAAAGAAACGATTCCGGACGAATGCATGATGTGCAAGAACATAGTTGACTGTATGCTAAATAAAATGAAGTAGGTCAGTTTTACGTGATACACACACTTTCTTTTAAGCATTCAATCGTTTTTCTAAAAAACAGTAAGGAGACAATATAATTGTCAACAACTTCACAAGAAACCCTTCCAGAAATCGTCGCTTCTCCACTTGCTCAATCAAAAAAGTTGAACGCTGAAGCAGTCACAACTATGACCACTGCCTTCTTGAAGAGGCTAGGACACAAGGGCGGTTTGAAACCTAAGCGTGTTGCTTTGGAAGGTGAAGTTTACACGGTTGAAGTTGAGACAAAAAAATTCACCGCCGTTGTTCGCGTTAGTGCAGGTGCACGTGAAATTAAGGAATATGATGTGCAACCTAAAAGCGAAGAAAGCTCGTTTTCATTTTCCCCTAAACTTATTTTGACAGTGGTTGTTATCTCTGCTGTAGTTAATGTGGGATTATACTTCGGTCTTAAACTGCTTGGACTGTAACAAATCTACCCTAAAATCAACAAATTTAGCGTTCAAAAGTTTTTTCTAAAATTAAAAAAACTATAGAATGGGAATGAAGTATTTACCTGTAGATTCGGGAGCTTTTACCTACGGTTTTTTCTTTTTCTCAGCGGCTTCCGATGTTTCCTCTGCCTTCATTTCTTCCTTCTTCTCTTCTATCTCGGTAGTGATCTCTTCGATGGGTTTCGGCGGTGGTGTAGTTGCCATTGTCCAGCCAATCCATGCTCCTATGAACAGTATGGCAATAAACGCTATGAATACGGGTATTGCAACTACCCAGATTCGGTCGAATTCGTAGCTTATTCCGAGCCATGAAAGCCAGTCTGGAACAAACAGCGAGAGTGTGTAGCCTATTGCGACAAGTAAGCAGACGACTAATATTGCTCCACCTATTGCTTGATCTTTACTCATTGTGTTTCACCAGTTATAAGCCATGTTATTATCTTAATCCATTTAAAGTTTACCATAACCACCGATATACTCTTCCTAAGTAGTTCCCATTTCCCATGCAGCTAAATACTTTTTCTGCTCAGCCGTGAGCTCGTCAATTTTTACCCCCATGCTCTTGAGCTTCAGTTCAGCAATGCTTTCATCTATGTCTGTGGGAACAGGGTAAACTTTCGGCGGCATCTTTGCAGTTTTAGCCATGTACTCCGCGCACAGTGCCTGATTTGCAAAGGACATGTCCATAACTTCTGACGGATGACCTTCCGCCGCAGATAGATTTACGAGTCTTCCTTCGGCTAAAAGGTGAAGTTTTCTGCCGTCTTTCAGAGTGTACTCTTCCAAGTTTGGTCTTATCGTTCTCTTCGCTGTCGATAATGCTTCTAAATCTTTTATGCTTATTTCCACGTTGAAGTGCCCACTGTTTGCCATGATGGCTCCATCTTTCATTTTCTGCATATGCTCTTTCCTTATAACGTTGATGTCACCTGTAGCTGTCACGAATATGTCGCCTACAACTGCTGCTTCAGCTATGGGCATAACGCGGAAACCGTTCATTGCCGCTTCCAACGCTCTTAAAGGTTTAACTTCAGTCACTATGACGTTTGCGCCCATTCCTTGCGCGCGCATGGCTATACCTCTGCTGCACCAGCCGTATCCGCAAACCACGACGGTTTTGCCTGCTAAAAGCGTGTTTGTGGCTCGCAGGATTCCGTCTATGGTGCTTTGCCCCGTCCCGTAACGGTTATCGAACAGGTATTTTGTGTAAGCGTCGTTTACGGCTATAATCGGGTACTTGAGGCTTCCAGCCTTTTCCATCGCACGTAGCCGAATCACGCCTGTGGTTGTTTCTTCTGTTCCGCCCTTAACATTCACCAACTCTTTTGTCCGCTTGCTGTGCAGCGTGCCGACTAGATCAGCGCCGTCATCAAGGGTTACCGCTGGTTTGTAATCCAAAACTTTGTCGATGCACCAGTAGTATTCTTCGGTTGTTTGTCCTCTCTGTGCAAAAACGTGAACGCCTTTTTCAGCCAGCGCTGCGGCTACATCATCCTGTGTGGACAGCGGGTTGGAACCGCATAAAGCAACTTTGGCGCCTCCAGCCATCAATGTATCTACTAGAACAGCAGTTTCCTTCGTTACATGCAGGCAGGCTCCCAGCATCAAGCCTTTCAGCGGCTTTTCCTTGCTGAACCTGCTTTTAACCTGATTCAACACGGGCATGTGGGCTGAAGCCCATTCGATTTGCAAGTGTCCTTGAGGCGCTAGAGTCTTGTCTTTAACTTTGAATTCTTCCATTTACGTTACCTTCTTTTAGGAAAGATTCCTATCTGACTATTTAGCTTTACTTTAACACTGTAATAAGACGTTTGCCAATTAAGAGCGAACGCTGTTCTTCTTTCCAAAAAGATTTAATTATGTTTTACCTGACCTTAATTGTGTGAGGTGTGCAGTTGAGGGAACCTTTCGCCGAGTTTATTAAAACCAAGTTAGGGTCCGATACTTTGCTGATTACATGTGGTCTTCCAGCAACTTGGAAAACAGAGACTTCAGCCGAAGTCTCAAAAATCAAGGGTTACCCAATCCTTCGAAGCGACTTGCTTCGCTTGGAAGTTCTCAAAGGTGAAGACGTTTTTGACGCGAAAGTTGCTGGAAACATGAGCAAACGACTGTCTGTTTATGATGAAATGTTCCGTCAGGCAGACGACCTCGCTGGGAAGGGCAAAGGCATCATCTTGGATGCTACTTTTGTAGCTCAGGAGCTGCGTCGGCGGGCGGCTGAAATCGCGGCAAAGCACAGCATGACTTTTGTTATACTTGAAACTAGCTGTCCTCAAGAAGTGTCGGTTGCGAGGATTCAGAAAAGAACTAAGGAGAAGTATGAGTCAAACGCTTTGACTGTGGAGGCGTATCTTGCCAACAAGCGCAAGTTTGAACCCGTTGACCTGGATGACTTGAAGAAGATTTATCCGCGGCTCAGGGTAGTGCATTTGACGGTTGACACGTGCCATGATCCTCCCGAAGACTGGTACGTCATCGGGATGGAAAAAAGGTAGCCAGGCAGTTCCATGATAATAGATTTGCATATTCACTCGAACCATTCTGACGGCGCTTTGAGTGTTGAAGAAATTGTTAGGGAAGCTGAACTCAGGAATATCGGGTTCATGTCGATTACTGATCACGATTCAATTGACTGCCAGGAGATGGCCATGGCTTTGGCTGGGGAAGCTGGAATTCGCTATGTTTCCGGCGTTGAGTTGAACGTGACTTTCTCGCACCCCAGATACCGCGAGGGCAAATCAGTATCGTTAGATTTCTTGGGTTACCAATTTGACGCAAAGAACAAGGCGCTAAAGGATAAGCTTCAGCGGATGGCGAATTACCGCGAGGAAAGAGCCGCAAAAATTCTACGCAACCTTAACGCCGAATTTGAAAAGGAAAGCATTGAAAAACTAACGAAGCATGATTTTGAGGAGATTCAGGCTTCCATTGACGGAACCCTTGGGCGACCTCACATCGCGGATTATTTGGTAAAAAAGAGAATTGTCCGAAATAGACAAGAAGCTTTCGATAAGTACCTCGTGAAATGCGACGTTCCCAAGTTTCCGCTTTACCTTGAAGAGGCATCTAAGCTAGTGAGGAATGCAGGCGGAAAGATAGTGTTGGCGCATCCTAACGACCCTCACGGGACTTCACTTGCGGCGCTGACCAAATCGTTGCCTGAGCAGACAGCGATAATCGAAGAGTCAATGCTAAGCCACATCGACGGCGTGGAATGTTGGCACTCCAGAAACGACACCCAAACAACGAGCCATTACATCAAGTTTGCGAAGGAACATGGGTTAATCATGACTGGAGGAAGCGACTGCCACCAAAAACCCATAGTCATGGGCACAGTGGAAATCCCCGAATACGTAGCCGAACAATTTGATTTCAAGTGAGCATTTATTGAGTGAAAAGCTACGCCAAGCTATATCTAGAGCTATTAACCTTTAAGCGTAGTCTCAATAGTTTCTAGCAGACACTGTAGGTCCTTAGGAGAATGTTTCCTTTCAGGATTACTTTCAGAAACATATGCACTTAGGAAAAAGCTTTCTACGTTCAATGCTTCACGTGTCTTATTCACGTAGTCTTCTCTTTCTTTAAAGGCAACATAGATATGCTTCATCTGTTGCTTTTCGCGGACTATTCTATCAAAACGTTTCTTTAGATAATCTAAATCAAATTGACCGTGACTCTTAACTTCTATCGTAACCTTATCACGTATTTGAATATCAGCGCGTATTCTTCCGACGATCCTCTCTTCATATGTTACATCTTTTAGTGATTCCAAGTTGAGAACACGGCAGAGGTACTTTCCTAATACTTTTGTATGGATATCCCCTGCGACGGCTCTAAAAGCTGGAGGAGTACCCTTAACATCGGGGGTCTTGAAGACAAGTCCCTTCGCAGTGTATATCGCCTTTGATTTCTCTAAAACCTCATTGGATACTGCATCAATTTCTTCAAGCATGCGCTGCAAATCATTTTCGTAATTTCTTGTCATCAGCATCTTCTCCATTCTAACCAAACATCAATCATAATAAGAATTTTTTGCAGACTCGAACGCCAAGACCAATGAGTGCACTAAAGTCGGGTTCATCTACATGCCAGCAAATCTTCGTCAAGCTTTGAGGGTTACTAGATTTTTTGCATAGGTTGTTGCTAGTTTGAAGTATGCATTTGCCGCTCGTGTTGCTGAGTTTTTGTCGTCGCTGCTTATGCTGGGGTCATTAAGCTTGAAACTGGTGACTTTTCCTCGCACGCAAGCTCGGTAACACTTGTAGAATGGAAGAAGCTTCGTCAACTCTTGGTCTCCAGAATATTCAACATACTTTCTAACAAAAAAGTCCGACAGATTGGTTCGCTTCTTAAAGTCTAAGTCCATAGCCAGAAAAGCAACATCAGCCGCAACGTCGGAGTACCTGAATCTATCATTAAATTCTATGGCGTCAAAAATGTAGATTTCATCTGTTACGAAAATGTTGCCTGAGTGGATGTCGCCGTGGCAGTCTCTAACTCGGCTTTCCGCCATCCTCTTCTTGAAAAGTGGCGCGTTTTTCTTCATGAAGCCTTCGACTTTGTCGCGGATTAGCTTGAACTCTTCAGCGGATATTGTTTTGTCTACGAACTCTCTGGTTTGCTCGAAATTTTCCTTCCAATTGGTTTCTATTATCTCCAAGGCGCCGAACTCGCTTATTCTCTTGTTTGTTTCCGCTTTTGAATGGAATTCTGCGATGATTTTTGCTATTCTGTCAACAAGCGTTTCATCCACCTTGTTTTTTTCGAGAAGTTTGCTCATGATTTTCTCTTGAGGCATCCGTTTCATCTTCACTGCGTACTCAACCGTTTCCCCTGCGCCTTTTATTTTGATGGCGCCGGCTTTGTTGATGGGAACAACCTCAAGGTACATATCTCTGCACAATCGCTTGTTGAGTTTCAACTCTTTTTCGCAGAAGAAACGTCTCTTTTCAAGCGTGGTAAAGTCCAAGAACCCGAAGTTTACAGCTTTCTTCACCTTGTAAACAAAGTTCCTAGTTAAAAAGACGAGGGATATGTGGGTTTGGACTAGTTCAATGCTGCCTGGGTCTTCATCGTAAGCTTCAGGCTGCATTAGAGCTTCCACAACTTGCTTCTGAACCAGCATCTGTCGAACCCGCCTTCCTTTAAGCCGTTATGCAGCTTTTCTGTTGTAAACAAGACTTCAACGAGCAATATAGGAATATCTGTATGGCGAATCACAAGAATAAGCACGCTATTTTATCCAATGTGGAGCATTAACGAAAAACTTGCAAGGAACGTTTTGCCGCAAGATAGGCGAGACTTGGTGTTGATCCTATTTTGAGGGCGGTTAGGTGAAGTTTCTGACATATTCCGATTTCGGACTAAAAGAATAAATACAGATTTAAACTAACTATTTTGGGTGTTACCAGTGGATATTGAGACAGCGGCAGACTTGGAGAAGGCTCTTAAAGAGATTGGCTACTCCGACAAAGTCATAACAGAAATTTTGAAATGGTATACCTAGAAACCACCACGTGATCTATCGCAACCAAAAGGTACTAACCGCGTATAATTTTGGGTAGGTTCAACACTTGACAAGGGAACCTTGATCACTGGAAAAAGGTAACGAGAAGCTTGAAAAACAAAATAACCAAGGCGTTCTATGATGCGAAGTTGTCACGGAAGAAAGTGCATGAAAACAGCCGCTTTGATGTTTGGAGCGATAAGAGTTACCAAAGCAATAGGGACACTGAGCCTTTGGCATAGCAAAAATTCTCGCGTTTTCAGATTCCCTAAATTCTCAAATTGTTTAATCTAAATCTTTAAACTGTTCTTCTTATATCATATCGCTGCATAAATTAGAGCCGAAGCGCTGAAGGGGAGACAAAGGAGATGTCCATGAAGATCGAGAATTTGGATTTTTGTTTCGAAAATTTACTTGTAAAAATTGTCGCTAACAGAAATTATCCTGAAATCCAACTTGCAGGGTTATCTGCAGGTCCCTTCGCGGAAGGAAACGAATATGAAGTTCATTACTGGATAGCGCAAGAACTTGTGGAATCAGGAATTGCCCATTTCCGTGAAGACGACTGCTTAGATGCAACCAAGCTTTACAAGATTCAATGGAAAGAACGAGTCCAAATAGCGGGGCAAATATCGGAACTCACAGAAGACTTCTACCCTAAACTTCGCCGCTATCTCGCAGACATCAAAGCGGAAATAGCTAAACACCCAGAGAAAGCGCAGGAATACGAGAAAGCCCAGCATTTAGCGTGGGACATCGTGAATTCCAGATTAAAGAAGATAATTGCTTTATCTTCAGGTCCAGCTCAAACTGGACAGCTACAGAAAAAATTTACATGCGAGGAGAGGCTCATTTACGAGCAGCTCGGTAAGATAATCACCGAGTGGAAAGCGCAGATACTAGACTTTGAAGGAGAGCGATAAGCAGAATGGCTCGAGAGTTAGCAACCGTAGACCCTCAAGAACGCTTCCTAGAATTCTTCAAAAAAGAGAAGTTGCGTCAGAAAATCTCGCAGATGGCCATAACTGGAAGAGAATCAATCACCGTTGATTTTGAGGAACTTTTCGCATTTGACCAAAGTCTCGCGGAAAGACTGATGGAAAAACCAGATGACTTTCTGCAGCATGCAGGCAACGCGGCTTATGCCCAACTTGGAATTGAAGATGCTGAATATGCTGGAAAAATTGAGAAAGTAACAGTTAGAATCGTACAGCTACTGGGTAAAGAGCAACTGCGAAAACTCGGCTCAAAGCAAATGGGAAAACTGGTTATGATTGAGGGCATCGTCGTCCGAGCCACTCCAGTTCGCCCCATGGTGATGAACGCCGCATTCAGATGCAAACGATGCGGAACAATAAATCGCGTAGAACAAACGGGGCAGTTCCTAAAGGCGCCCCCCGTGTGCACTAGTCCTGATTGTGGGAGAGATGGTCCCTTCGAGTTCGTTCAAGACGAGTCCACCTTCATAGATTCACAAGACCTTCGCCTTCAAGAAAAACCCGAAGACCTGCCGCCAGGTCAGCTTCCACGCACGTTAAGCGCAAAACTTGTCGGTGGGGAAATAGTTGACGTCGCGCGACCCGGTGATCATGTATCCATAGTAGGTGTAGTTCGCGCGTTTGCCCCCTCCCTAATGGGAATGGGAAAACTTCGCACCTTTATCCTCCAATTGGACGCTAATTCAATAGAAGTTTTGGGCAAAGAGCCAGAGACAACACCGCCCTCGCGTGAAGAGGAAGAGAAAATCCTCAAACTTGCAAAAGATCCGTGGGTTCATAGGAAAATAATGGGTTCGATTGCACCCTCAATCTACGGCTATGAACACATAAAGGAAGCCATAATGTATCTGCTTTTTGGCGGAGTATCAAAAAGCCTCCCTGACATCTCCGTGAGAGGCGAAATGAACGCTCTTTTGATCGGTGACCCAGGTACAGCTAAATCGCAACTCTTACAATACGTGGCGAGAATAGCCCCTAGAGGTTTGTACACTTCAGGACGTGGAACAACCGCCGCTGGTTTGACCGCAGCGGTAATACGAGAGAAAGGAGGCAGCATGAGCCTTGAGGCAGGTGCATTAGTGTTAGCTGACAAGGGAATAGCTTGCATAGACGAAATGGATAAAATGCGCCCCGAAGACCGCGTTGCAATACACGAAGCCATGGAGCAACACACCGTTTCCGTAGCAAAAGGCGGAATTGTCGCCACGTTAAACGCTCGAACCGCTATACTCGCGGCAGCCAACCCTTCTTTAGGCAGATATGAACCGCATCGAACCGTGGCTGAGAACATATCCCTTCCAGTAACGATTCTGTCTCGATTCGACCTGATTTTCGTGTTGAGAGATGTGCCGGACAAAGAGGCTGATGCAAAAATGTCAGAGCACATCCTTGAGATTCACAGGCGAGGATCAAGCCCCGTAGAAGTGCAAATAGAGGCGGACCTGATGCGAAAATACGTAAGCTACGCTAAAACAATTAAACCAGTGCTAAGTAACGACGCGTTGAAGCATCTTAAGGAGTTCTATTTGGCAATGCGCTCAGCAAGCGAAGCGGAAGGGTCGCCTGTGGCAATAACTGCGCGCCAACTGGAGTCACTTGTTCGTGTAGCTGAAGCAAGAGCGCGCGTGGCGTTGAGAAAAGAAGTTTTAGCCGAGGACGCGGAAGCAGCTATAGCGATTATGAAGAGATCTTTGGAAGAGGTTGGAATAGACGTATCCTCGTACAAAATGGACATAGATCTCATAATGACGGGAAAACCCAAGAGCGTCAGAGACAAGCTGCACGTAGTTCTTTCAGTGTTGATCGCGATGGAAAAAGAAACAGGCATAGTCGAAAAGGCAGCACTTATAAGCGAGTTAGAGTCGAAGCATGAAACTCCAAGGGCTGAAACAGAACGCATGGTCGGACAGTTGTTGCGCGAAGGCACAATCTACGAACCTAGAGAAGGCTACCTAAAGAAAACATGAGAAACTGTGGAAACATGAAGTCAGTAATGGTCGTTGCTGGCACAAGACCCGAAATAATAAAGATGGCGCCTGTTGTAAGAGCACTTCAGAAAAACAAGATCCCAATCAAGTTTGTTCATTGCGGTCAGCACTACGACTACAATATGGCGCAACAGTTCATCGAAGAACTTGAACTGCACCCGCCAGACTTCACTTTCACAATTAACGCCTCTTCACCTGGCACACAAACAGCGCAGATAATTATGCACATGGATGAGTTGCTGAAAAAAACTGCGCCTGCCTTGGTTTTGGTTGAAGGCGACACAAACAGTGTACTTGCAGCAGCGTTAGCAGCGAATAAGCGAGGAATACCTACAGGTCATGTGGAGGCTGGTTTGAGAAGTTTTGACCTGCGCATGCCAGAAGAACACAACAGACGCCTAACAGACCATTTATCCGGATACTTGTTCGCTCCAACTGCAAGGGCAGAAGCAAACTTGCGAAAAGAGAACGTTTGGGGCAAAATCTACATGACTGGAAACACCATTATAGACGCTGTTCTTCAACATTTGCCAATAGCAGAAAAAAAGTCTAAAATACTAAAGAAAATACGTTTCGAAAAGTTTGCTTTAGCCACAGCGCATAGAGCGGAAAACGTGGATGACTTGCCCGTTCTTAAGAATTTCATGGATGCTTTTGCGGAATCGCCTGTACCGGTTGTTTACCCCCTACACCCGCGCACCAAAAAGAGGCTACGCCAGAATAAGCTGTACGCGCAAATCAAGAAACATGGAAATGTCCAGATTCTGCCCCCTCTTGGTTATTTGGACTTTTTGGTGCTTATGAAAAGAAGCGAGTTGATAATAACGGATTCTGGCGGGGTTCAGGAAGAAGCCACTGCTCCCTGCATCAGGAAACCTGTGTTAGTAATTCGTCTCTCAACTGAACGACCGGAAGCAGTTGAAGCTGGATTCGCCAAAGTTGTCGGAACCAAGAAAGATGAAATTTTGACGGCTATAGAAACAGCCTTAACGAGACGAAAAGAACTGCCGGACAAGTCTCCTTTTGGAGACGGAAAAGCAGCAGAGAAAATCGTAGAGGTAATTCGGGGA
Organism: uncultured Candidatus Bathyarchaeia archaeon; assembly: GCA_964620515.1. Taxonomy (GTDB): domain Archaea; phylum Thermoproteota; class Bathyarchaeia; order Bathyarchaeales; family Bathycorpusculaceae; genus CAZUHG01. Next base: position 19,333 of record CAZUHG010000010.1, on the reverse strand, counting down.
GCTTTCTTTTCTGTGTAAACTGATGGCGCTAACTGGCAGAGATGCGTTGGATTTGGCAATGCTAAAGGAAAAGTTCAAAACAGGGAATACTGTAGAATAGCAGAAAACAGCAAGGAAGATGCGGGTAATGACGGAAGTTAAAACGCCTAAAGAGTTTTTCGAAAACGTTTTGCCTAGAAGATTCAAACCAGACAAGGCGGTTGGCATCGATGTTACAGTTCAAGTGAACATAACTGGTCCTAACGGGGGAGACTGGACAGTTACAATAAAAAACCAGCAACTGAAAGTCGAAGAGGGAACACTTCCTTCGCCGACGCTGAAACTTGAGATGGCAGAAGCAGATTACATGGACCTGATTAATGGTAAACTGAGCGGAGAAAAAGCTTTTCTAACAGGGAAGCTTCAGTTCCACGGCAACATTGGCTTGGCGCTAAAACTGAGGGAAACAGGTTTCCTTTAGAAGACTCTGTACTCTAAGGAAACATTTTACAGCTTACACATTGTATTCATTTTTGCTGTTTAGTTTTGTTTGATCTCAACATTTCGCGGGCAAGAAACATAAATGTGGGCGGCAGGGTGTTTTTTTCTTCTTCAACATTGACTAAGAATACGTTCATTTCGGTTATGTTTGGACCCAAGGAGTGTAGCGCATTATTTCTGAAATCGTCGTAAGAAGCATAATCTTGGTGAAATGACAATATTACTGCGTCGTACCCCAAGCCCATTCCACGATGAACTAAGACAACCCCAAACGGATTTTTGCCCATTGCGTCGGGATGTGTATGCCGAAAGCCATCAAGTGTGTTTTTAGTTATTTTTGGGTCAAATTTCAAAAAGTTAAAGGCCATTATAGCGTAGCCTATTTTGCTGAAGTTCGGAACAATCGTGTATTCTTTGACGTATCCTTCTTTTTCCAGCTTATTTCTAAGTCTTGTTGTGGTGGGTTGTGACGTGCCTATTGCTTTAGCTAGTTCCCTGTCACTTCTTCGAGAATTTTTCATGAGTTCGGAAAGTAGTTTCCGCTCCATTTCTTTCAATATTACCCCTTTCCCTCTTCGTAGCAACTTTTAGTGACACTGCGCTAACTCGACTCAAGAAATATTCACAAAAACCTCCTTATTAACTTGTCGCGGAAGGCGCAACCGAAAATTATGGACACCCTTTTTGCAAGGTTTCTTTAGGCAAATTATTTCTGCGTTTTCAAACATACCGTGCTATTGCGCCGTCGTTTTTCTTTGTAGAAGTGCTTTCACAGCGTTGACGAGTTCTTCACAGGCGAATCGCCTGTCCTCCACGGAACCATCAGTTTCCACGCCCTCATTTTCCTTCTCCAGACTCCGCACCTGCACCATTAATGCTTGTTTCCTTTTCTCATACTCATCGCGGAGCTTTTCCTGTTCACTCTCAAAAGCCTTCACAACCGACTCAAGTTCACTTTTAGCGGCATCCAGTTTCCGAGTTACCTCAGCCGTTCTATGCGATCTATCTCTTCTCGCGAAGGGACTGAATATGCCTGCTTTCATTTGGCGGATCTCTTCAAGTTCTTCTTCGAGGCCCTGGACCTTGTGGGTCAAAATTTTGATTTCACTGTTTCTTTTCGATGCCAGTTTCTGGGTTTCATTGGAGTATTCCGTATCGGTCTGAACGAGAAGATTCTTCTGTTTTGTGAGCGTTCGCGTAGCCTCTTCGAGAACGGCCTCTTCGCGGCGTCTCTCGGCAAGTTTAAGCTCAACGTCAGCGATTACCTGTGAACGCTCCTTCACGAACTCTTCGTCCACGTTTATGGTTGGATTTGACTCAAACTCTGAGATAACGCTCTTCAGACTTAACAACCAGTCGTCATAATACTGGCTGAACGGCGAAACCGCAAAAGTCTGACTCCCAAGGTTACTCAGCCTGCCGAGAGTTTTCTCTACAAACTCCTCGAAAATGGGTGCCTCATCCTCTTCTAGGAGGTATTTGCCGCCAGAACGATGTTTCTGTCCTTTTCGCTTTCCCTTCTCGTGGTGTACCTTTTCGCGTCCTCGCCCACTGTTGCGTCGTGAACTCGTTTGAGGTCGATAGCTCATGAACTGCCTCTTCCTGTTTCAAAGATAATTAAGTAACAAGAACAGTAAAGGTTATGGGTTCCACGCCTAAATAAGAAAGGGGACTGGAGTATGTCGTTCAAAGCAAAGATGGAGGATACCGCGAAGAAGAAAGAGTCCAGCATTGTTTTAGCGCTTGATTTTCCTTTTCACAGCCCAGAGAAACATGAAGAACTCCTTGTCAAAGCCCAAGATGTTCTAGAGCAAGTTCACGCACACATATGCGCCGTGAAAATTAATCATCACTTGGTTCTTCCTCTCGGCACTTTTAACGGCGTACAAAAGCTCGCGAAGCGAATCCATGAGAAAGGACTTCTGGCAATAATGGATTGCAAAGTAAACGATATCGGCGCAACCAACCAAGTTATAGCAGAGTACTATTACGCCGCGGGTTTTGACGCTTTGATAGCTAACCCGTTTGTAGGCTGGGAAGAAGGATTAAAAACCATCTTTGACACGGCGCGCAAGCTCCAACGTGGCGTGGTGCTTCTTGCTTACATGAGCCATAAAGGAGCAAGCGAAGGCTACGGTCAGACAATATGCGACGAGAAAACAGGCAAGAAAACCGCACAGTACGTTTCCTTCGCGAAAAAAGCCTTAAAATGGGATGCTGACGGCGCAGTAGTGGGCGCCACGTACCCTGAAAAAATAAGGGAAATTTACGAAATACTGGGAGAAAAAGTACCCATATACGCGCCTGGAATAGGTGTTCAAGGCGGAGCCGCGGAAACAGCGCTTAAGGCTGGTGCACGCTACCTCATTGTGGGGCGAGACATAACTCTTGCACAGGATCCGGGCGAGGTAGCTAAAAGGCTCTGCTTGGCAATAAAACATTTGAGATAAGCGCGTTTAAACAAGAAAGTGGATGCGGAGCGCAGTTTATCTTCCGCGTTTTTCCCAGAGCTCTTTCCTCAGCAAATCTCTGACGGCTGACCTTATTACCGAACTTCTACTCGGATACATGTTAGCCCTAACAAGTTCATCTAGCCCTTCGAGATAAGCTTCTGGTAACAGAACAGTTACAAGTTTCACAGTTTTCTTCCCCCAAATATGTTAGCAATATAACATGTGGCAAATATAAGATTTAATCCTAACTCAAGGTTATGTTTGGTTTTTGACGCTGGCTAAACTATTCCTTCAATATGTTTGTGTCTCTGCAGTGCCTTCAGCGGTAGGGAAAAGGTCTCTTACGCGTTCAAGACGTTTCTTCGTGTTAATTTTGTCCTCAAGTTTCACAACGTCCTTCGGCTTACTAAAGCGTTCAGTTTTGCCGTCTTCTCGTTTTCTCTCAATTTTTATGCAGTTATCCACCATGCAACATAAAACGCAGGCGCCGCAGTAAACGCATAAGTCTTCGACAACGCCAACTTCGCCAGATTTCCAGTACAATGCGTTAGTTGGACAAGCCTTAATGCATAGTTTGCACTCCAGTCCCCAGCACGTTCGTTTGTTGATGCTGATGTTTCCTTCAGGAAAATACTCTTTCACGCCTGTAGAAGCCAAAAGCTCTTCTCTTCGCTTCTTCTTCGTTGCCTTCTCATCCTTGTCCGAGAGCAGGCTGAATATGTCAACGCTGGAAGAGCTTTTCTCAGACATGTGGAATCACTGAACTCATCGTAGTTTAAGCGTATAATACTCATGAATTATAATTACTTATCTTAGCTCCACATAAAAAACCAATGTTGCCTGATTCGATTTGCGGAAACAAAACCGCAACTAAACTCTCATTTCTGAAGAAAGGAAAAAGGAGAATATTGTTTATTGATGTTGCATTGTGAAAAGTAGAAAAGAGCAATTTTTCGCCCGAGAACAGTTTAGCCTCACTCGTATGTAACTTGATCACGGTTGTGAACTTTCACTATACTGAATTATTTTTCTCTCTTAACTACGAAAGCCAATCTAACGACTGCACGGTATTCAACGATCTTGTTGTTTTCTACTTTGGCAGTGCACTTTTTCACATGGATACTCTTGATGTTTTTGATGGTTTTGACTGCTTCTTTCAGGGCGTTTTCTGTTGCTTCTGTCCAACCGTCTGGTGAAGAACCCACTAACTCTACGATTTTCACTACTGCCATAACATTCATCCAAACTAGGATAACGCATACACGCACTTGAGCTTTTCGAATCCCAAACAGTAAACAAAGTACCCAAAGCCCACAGAAACAGAGTCCTTATAACCAAGAAAAAACACTTTTCAAGATGTGAACTTAAAATGTGCGAATTCAACGTAATCCTCAACGGGAAAACTCTCTTCAAAGACGTAGTCTACGCGAGAACTGACGGCACCAGTGTCATTGTTAAAAGCGTGCTAGGCGAGGCAAAGGAGTTCAAAAACTGCAAGATAACAGAAGTCGACGTAAACTCGACAAGGCTAGTTTTAACAGCCACGAAACCCTAAAAGTCAACATGCCGCAGTCGCCTTCCGTGTCTCATCGCCACCGTTAAACTCGGAGTTCAGTTCCAAACACTGCCGCCTTCGAAAACCAGCAAATGTGTTAAATTGGCTACCCACAATACTATCCGCTTAAGCTTGTGTCTCTTGCGATCAGCGTAGTGAATCGTATGCGGAAACTCGTCAGACTAAGTGTAGCCATAGGCGGTTTACTTATCGTAACTAGCCTAATTCTAACAGGGGCAATTTTTCTGATATTACTAAACATACTCGACGTAGACGTTTTCGCAGACCAAGCAACCATGTCGGTGTTAACGCTGATTTTCCTCACCATTGGAATATTAGACTTCATCGCAGGAATAATCCTCCTTCTGAAGAGATGACCAATAGATGGGTGCCAAAAGAATCCTCTCAAAAATAGTTGGCTTAACACAAACAGTCACAGGCGGCTTAATCATGCTCTTCGCTTTTTTCGTATTCTATAACATCTTCAACATCCAAACTGCTTTAGGCTTTCCTGAAGACGCAATTGGACTTTACCTGTGGGCTTTCACCATCTTCGGCCTGTTATCAGTCATAAGCGGGCTCTTACTCTTCTATCAAACATGAGTTGACCGGCATGGATGAACCACACCTGAAAAGAAACCTCGGGCTTGTCCGCACAACAATGCTAGGCATAGGCGGCTCACTCAGTGCAGCCAACTTTGTGATAATTGGCGAGGCTGCAGGCATGGCGGGCTACGCAATCGTTCCCATAGTCATCGTCTGCGGCTTCCTCAGTCTCTTAACAATGTTCAGCTACGCCGAACTAGGCACCGCGATTCCGCTAGCGGGTGGCGAATACACTTTCGCAAAAGTGGCGTACGGCGGATTCACCAGTTTCCTCACAGGCTGGTTCGAATGGCTTAGCAACATGTTTTACACTGCGCTGTCCGCCATTGGCTTCGCGTACGTGGTTTCTTATCTCTTTCCGCAGATCAACATACCGTTAACCGCGGTAGTAGTGGTTATAGTGTTCGCCATCATCAACTTAAGAGGCACAAAAGAAACAGCGACAGCAGAAACAATAATAGCCATTATAGTTCTCGCCATACTGGCTATATTCGTAATAGGCGGCTGGTCTTTTCTTCAAGGAGCAGAAGTGACTCCTCAATCAGCTTCGCCTATAGGCATATTTGGCATCTTCGCCGCCACCGCCTACCTGTTCGAACTGTACTTGGGCGCTGAGGCTGTTGCGGCGGCTCAAGCGGAAGTGAAAAACCCTGGAAGAAACATCCCGCTTGCAATAGTGTTGTCAGCGGTGGTTTTGATTGTGCTCTACACGAGTGTGGTGGTCGTCGCTGTCGGTATTGTTCCTCCAGAAGTTCTCAGCGAACAATTATCTCCTATCGCGTTTGTAGCGGAACAAGCGTTGGGACCTGCCGGAGCCATTTTGATCACAATAGGCTTGGCTATTACGGGTCTGGCGGCAACCAACGAGGCTATTATGGCGCAGTCGCGGGTTCTTTATGCTATGAGCAGAGACGGCTACTTGCCTAAAGGTCTATGCAAGGTTCATAAGCGCTTCTGCACGCCTCATGTCGCAATCATCGTCGGCGCAATTTTCACTGCGATTTTTGCCGCAACTGGGCTTGTGAACTTTGTGGTTTACGCCGTTAACCTCGGCTTCATAATAGGCTTCTCCATCGTGAATTTGTCGGTGATCAAACTGCGGAAAATCGCGCCGCATCTGAAAAGACCGTTTAAAGCTCCTCTGTACCCTTTAACGCCCATCGCGGGTATAGCTGCTTCAATTTTTCTCGCGTTATTCATAGAGCCTTCGGTGCTGATTCTAGGCTTTGAACTGGCCATTATAGCGTTGCTGGTTTACTACATCAAAATGGTGGGACACCACCGCATTCGAATCGCCTTCGGAGGAATAAGCTTGGGTTTAGGCGCCTTTGTAGCGTTTGTCGCATATCTATTGGGAACCAGCTCTCTCGTGCTGCAAGGGGTCCCGCAAGAAACGGTAACGCTAGTTTTTTACGTTATGGTGTTCATCAGCATAATTCAGATTTTAGCTGGAATATTGAACCTGCTTGCATCTGACCGTTAAGGTAGCTGGCAAGAAACAATTAGGCGTAGACGCGAGGGTTGGCAAACTTTAAAATCAAAAGCACCTATCTTGTTTTATATGCGACGCAAACGCAAGAAATCTTATATTAACTGTGAGCCTCCAACCATTGATGTAGATAACTTGGTTGTTGACACCACGCGTAAAGAGCGTTTTCAAGTTTTTGAAGTGTTGGCTTCAATGCGTAAGTACCTTATCGTTCTGCTTATGGTTTCAGGTGTTTTGTCGACTTTTTTTTCTGTGCAGTTTCTCTTGGGCGTGCAGCTGTTTTCATCTTCATTAAGCTTCATCGCTTTGGCAGCTATGGCTTTCATAGGCGTAGCTAACATCACTTGTGGATTGCTTTTGCTTGCCTCAGAATAGCCCTCTTGGCTTCTTTGAGTGTGCGGTAATCTTTAAAGAACATAAGAAATAGAAATCGGTTTTAGGGTGCATAAAAAAGTATTACCAAGTTGAGTCTAAGCCCGAACGACCAACATTGTTCAGTCAGCTGTTAACCAACCGTCGCGATTCTTCCCATTTGATGTGATCGCTTGGTGGGAACTTGAGCAGTTAGTCACTGTGACAACTGTTCTTTGCTGATGCGTTCCAGCGTGCTCCCCAACTTGGTAAATATACAATAAGTCCTCCGTTTTATATAAAGTTGTTTGTACAATAGTGTATTAATTGGACATTTGTAAGAGTGCAGTTTTTTGACAGAAAAAACGAAACTAGCGCATGATGTTTTTGGTTAAGCGCTTAGAATTATGGGAGGTATTTAAGCTCCGAAACAGTTGAAGTGACCCTCAATCTATGGGTTTGAGCGGTTTCTGGGTTTATATATCGTGTTTAAACAATAATATCTGAAATTTAAATAAGCAACTCGCCTGTATCAACTGGTAAGGACATAAGTGATGAACAACAGGGAAAGATTCGAGCAGGATTTAACTGCTTTAACGTCGCGGCTTACGCTTGACGTGGAGAAAGAGGTTGAGAACAAGCTCAACGTGCTTAAGGACTGGCTTGTTAAACTCCACGAGGAGAACGTTGTAAAGATTAACCATTCTGTCATGGAGCTTGTTTGTGCCAAACAGCTTATTCTGAAGGGTTACGAGGTGCAGCTTGAGTATCCTCTTAACGAAGTGTTAACGTGCGACTTGTACTCCATAAAAGGTTATGGAAACTTTATAGTTGAAATAGAAACAGGTTTCATCCCACCTGAATACGCCCTGTGCCCCTTAACCTATACTTCGGCGCGTTTAGCCAGCAAAATAATCAGGTACAGCAGTTTCGCTGGAAAATTTGCGTTAGGCATGCCGCCTCATTACATTTTGCCGTTTCCACGTGCATTAGCTAAGCCGCCGAGAAAAAGAACACATGAAGAAATAGACGCAATCAAGAAGCTCTGCGACAAGTACTACCAAAATCCGCCAGTCACAGAAGACGAAATCCAACACGCTCGCATACAGGAAATTTACATTATCAACGTTGATCAAGCGAAAGTTCACGAGATTGATCCTGAAGCCTACATGAAACGTGCATTGCGCAGGGGTCTACTTTTCGATTATGCGGGGTCTTAGCCTCTGGGAGCGTTAGCGCCATGCCCTTCTACGTGTACATTCTTCTCTGCAGGGACGGGAGCTTCTACACGGGGTACACTAAGAACATAGACGAGCGCACAAGGCTTCATGAAAGCGGCAAAGGCGCCAGATACACGAGGATGCATAAGCCTAAGCGAGTTGCTTATGTTGAATTTTTTGATTCGCGGGCGAAAGCCATGAAACGCGAAAAGGCGATAAAAAAGATGTCGCACCAGCAAAAGCTGAATTTAATTAATTCTGGAAATATACCTGAATGATTCGCCGGCGTTTCCTAGAGAAAAATTGATTAAAACCTTTTTACAATTGCCACATAGGCGAGTTTATGCCAAAAAAGAAAACAACATGGATTGAAAAGCTGAATGACAGCAAAGGTTTTCCCAAAGTTGAGAAAATCCCCGATAAACTGAGTAAACGCTGGGGCGCAGGCACCGTGGTTATCCCCGCGCCAATAGAGGTTGACGAGCTGATGAGGAAAGTTCCAGCGGGAAAACTCACCACAATCAATGGTATCCGTGTTGCGCTTGCCAAGAAACACAAAGCCACAATCGGCTGCCCCATGACCACGGGTATATTCGCTTGGATTGCAGCTAACGCCGCAGAAGAACGCGAACAAAATGGAGCGAAAGATGTCACGCCTTACTGGCGCACCTTAAAGACCAACGGGGTTTTGAACGAAAAATATCCCGGCGGGGTCGAAGCTCAACGGCTGCGTTTAGAGCGGGAAGGGCACACGGTTATTAAGAAGGGCAAAAAACACTTGGTTCTGAACTACGAAAAAGCGTTAATTCAAATCAATGAAATGTAAATTACTGATTATGCGGATTAGCGTCTTTCAGGCTGTGAAGCTTTTGTGTATTTGTGTTGAACGAGTAAACAATAATACTTATTAAGACGCAAGATTGCAGATAAGTTAGCGAAAGGACAACTATCTCTTGATGTTAAGCTTAACATCAAATAACTTTCGCCACGTATTGCAGAGATTGAAACGAAGTGATTAGAATGGTGGAGTATGTTAGGGGAAGTCAAAGAGACAAGTGGCATTGGTGTAAGAACTGCACCCAATATCCCAGTTACATTTACCAAAAAACCTCTATAGAACCGCCTTCTGACCTCTGCGACCAATGCAAAACAAAGGAAACCAATAAAAATTGTCAGTGTGAAACGCTAAACAGAACGCAGGGATCGAAGCTAAAAAGGGAACTTACAAATTTTTGCTATAACGCTGGGTAGTTCCAATCATAGATCCCCATTTCATTTCCAAGTACGACAATAAAGCACACACGCTAAAATTGGTTTTAGTTCAAATTTAAAGCATAAACATCAACACCAAGCCCGTGCATAAAGGTATCAGAACGTTATCGTTCACCGGCAAAGGTAAACTCTCAACTATCATAGCGACTGCGGCGCCAATTAACGCCAGCACCGGCGATATGAAAACTGAACCTGCCAAAAAAGCAAAAAGGAATCCAAAAAGCGAGCCTCCTAAGGTTTTGCCTTTGTTGAACGGTAACGGTTTTTTTGAGACGGTTCCTCCGAAAAGTGAGGCTGCGCTGTCACCTAAAGTGAATATGGCGATGGCTGCGCCGTTCACTGGGGCAGGAAACAGTAACAGGGTAAAAAGTATGCCCATGGCGAAGTACAGGGGAGCCGCAGCGAACTCGTAAAGTTCCGCATGAGACGCGGCGTTCCGCGTTATTGCCGATATGACCGGCAGGTTTTTTCTGTTCATCCGCGATAGTTCGGACAGGAAGTAAAGCGCGCTTACCACGCAAATCATCAATGCGCTCGGGAAAACGCCGATTAAACCGGCGAGAACTGGAACAAAAAAGCCACAGGCATGAATAGCCTCCCGTAGCAGGTCGTTCTTTGACGGTAGAGACCGCTGTTTCGGTTTGCCGTCGATTATGGGCAGAATTCCAGATAGCTTACCTGTTACAACGTTGTCAGCTTTGACGCGCAGTACAAAGTCTGGGTTGTAACCTATTTTCTGTGTTCCAGAGAGAAAGATGCAACTGTTGTTTCTGTCGTCCGCGACCGCCACGCAGTCTTTCAAGTTCAGTCCTTCAGCAGCCAAAATTTGCGATAGAACTATGAATTTTCCATCCGGCTCTATGACATCGCCCCAAATTTCACCTGTCAACGCGCCATCATTCACGCCGACCTCAATGCCGAAAGCGTAATCCGCACCAAATGCGCTGGCTAATTTCTTAACGATTACAGTGGGCAGTCCTGAGCTTATTAACGCGATTTTGCAGTTTCGAGCGTTAAGCTGAGCAAAAAGGCTCTGCAACTGAGGTTTTGAGGGCATTTCATCGAAAATCTGTAGGAGCTTTTCAATTTTTACTCCCTGCATAATTTTGAATACGCGCTTTAAGGCTGACTTCAACGTAACAAAGTGTGCTCCGTATAGAAAGCCAATGAAAAGCATTTTCAGCAACTGCGAAACGCCGATGCTCTTGCCCACTTCGAAGATGAAGCGGTTTTTGGGGATTAGCACTCCTTCAACGTCGAAGACTACTAGCCGTGGTTTGCTGTTGTTTGCCGCCTGCAACCGTTTTCACTTCGATTCCGTTTCCTTGCGACTTTCATAAGTAACACTTTATGCCCTAAAATGAGTTGTGATGTTTTGGGATAAGGCTATCCTGTTTGACCGCAAATGTACTGTTTGTCTTGCAGTTCTAAGGGGCAGCCTCCACCACAGACTTGTAGTTGAGGGCAGTCTTTGCATTTAGGCTCCACGTATTCTCTGTTTCGAATTTTCACGGCGAGAGAGCTATTCCAGATTTGTTCCCACTTGTCAACGAGAATGTTTCCGAGGCTTTCAAAGTAGCTTTGGCACGGGTAAACATCGCCGTTTGGTCCAACGCACATGTTTATCATCGCCGCTGTGCAGGATTTGACGCCTAAGCCTAACTGAACTGGGTCAAAACGGCAGTACTGCGTGGGCGTGTACCATAGAAACTTTAGGTTAAGCTGCTGGGCTTTGTCGCGTATCTTCGTTAGAAGCGGTTCTAGCGCCTCAACAGGCAACGCGAACTCTTGGCTTACAGCATTCGCCTTGCCCGAGTATATGAGGCTGTTGCAGCCGAAAGCCGCGACGCCAAGTTCCTTGACGTAGTCAATGGTTCTCAGGAAATCTGGAGCGTTGTACTTGCTCAGCGTGGTATTTGTGGTCACGTAGATTTGCGAGCGAACCGCATTTTTTATTCCAACAACAGTTTCTTGCCAGCTTCCCTCAGCGGCGGTCATTAAATCGTGAATTTTAGGCTTATGCGACTCAAGGGTTACCTGCACAAAGTCTAAGCCAGCCTTCTCCAGAGTTTGCACGTACTCCTTGGCCCTCAGCTTCCTGCCGTTGGTTATTAATCCTGTAACCATGCCTTTGTTCTGGGCGTACTGCAGTAGTTCTGGCAGGTCCTCGCGTAGCGTTGGCTCGCCGCCTGTGAAGGTTAGGATGAAAATTCCGATTTGGCTGAGGCGGTCTATCACCTCTTTCCACTGAGCAGTGTTCAACTCGGCGGTTTCGTGGGGTCCGCCAGCGTAGCAGTGAACGCAATTGTTCTGGCACTTGAAGGTAAGCGCCATGTCCATGCGTAACGGCGCAGAATACTGGTATGTGAAGGGCTCCTCTTTTTCTACTTCGAGAAAAGATATGGGGCAAACATTTTCGGTTCGCGCCAGCGTGCTGATTGTGTAAACGAGTTTCTCGTAGTCTGCTTTTGTTTTGGCTGCGTTTACGCGGTACATGCGGCGAATTTTCTTCAGTACATCTTTTTCTGGCATGCCTTTCATGAAGTAATAAGTGTAAGCTGACGCCGTTTCGTTCAAGTGGAGCACGGTGTTTGCGTTTATCACCATGACTCCGCGCCCATCGGGTTGGATGCGAAGCTGAAGCGACATTCTTGCAAACTCGCCTTCTCCGCGGTAAGTATAGCGTCCTTGAGGAATCTTGGGCGGTCGCAACGCTCTTCGCAGGAAACTCATGTTCAGCCGACACCTCCACCTGCACAAGCACAAGCACATGAAACGCAAGCGCACGCGCAGGCACATGCATGGCAAGCGCAGACGCATTCAGCGTCGTGGCGGGCAGGCGCATGCGATGCCTTCGGGGTTTGTGCGGGAATTATGGCGTTGGCGAACTTTTCGATGCTGACGACTATGTTGCTTGAGGTTTTTTCCACGGCGGTTGCGATGTTGTTTGCGAATTCGGCGCCTGGAATTGTTGGGGGTTTGGCGGCTGTGGTGGGTGCATCAATGTTTGGTTTGTATGTGGGATGAGGATTGTAATGGTGGTAGCCGTACCAGTACCAGAACCAGAGTGGGCTCGGTTCGAATGCGCGGTCGCGGAACGTTGTTTCCGTGCGAGAGCGGTAATTCGGGTCAAGCATAAGCCACAGCAGTTGTTCATCGTAGGCTTTGGACGCCAAGTCACCTGTGCCAGCTTGCTCCACTTGAGTCCACGCTTTCATCACGATTTTTCTGTAATAGTCCACTGTGTCGCGTCGGCTGTACCCGCGCAGTTTCTGCTCCACTGTGTCTCTAAGAAACATCACTGTGTGCGCCAGTTTTTCTTCGTTAAGAGCGCCGTCATCTTTTAATGCGTGGAGGAAGTCGATTTCGTAGTATCGCAACGGGTTTTCGTCGGTTCCCGCTTTGTTTTTGAACAGCGGCATTATCTTAAGTTTAAGCGCGGGGTTAGCTGCTTCAACCCACACAGCTCTTTTCTGCAGTAAGCTGTAGAGGATCTCTGTGACAATCTGCGTCGGCTTCATGTCAAGCAGGTAAGACGCTTCAACCGCTGTCAAGCCGCGTCTTATTCCAAGAGTTTCCATGCTAACTTGGGGCGACAGATAAGATTTTTTGCGAGCCACAATGATAACGACGCCGATTATGGCAATACCGAAAACAGCTGCGAATAGCGCTGGGCCATAATTCTGGAGGAACGCTATTATGCCCGTGGGTTGCTTCTCATAATTCTGCACGTACTCGGATGGGAAAGAAACGCCTACGGGGTACTGTTCGTTGGGGCTGAGGTTCTGCGTTTCCCAATAAACCCCTAAACGCCCATCTTCAACCGACGTGTTGTTCCAAAAAACACCTGAAGGGGTCTTAACTACGGCACTATTTACGCCAGCAGGCAAAACAATCAAAATGCGAAGGTCATAAACGCCTGCCTGCTCCCACCATGTTGGAGTAAACTGCATGCCCACGTTGCCTTGGTTTTGCGTGTCTTCCCATATCATGTGTGCCACGTTTGTGGTTAAATTAAACCTGACTGTTTGCCCAGCCCTTAACGGTTCATAGAGGTTAACGCGCACTTTGTAGTCGCTTCCAGAACTCTCGTCAGACGTTGCTAAAGAGTGCCCGTACTGGTCGAAGGCTTCGCCTCTTTCGAAGTCGCCTTGAGGCTGCCCAATCAGTACATAATTTATGTTTGAACCAGAATCAAGCGTTAAGCTCATGTCGTAAAATAAGTCGATGGTTCCGTCTTGGTTTATCCAGATTTTTATCCACTCATGTCCAATGTGGTAGCTCCTCTCCTGTGCAGTGGCGGCGCCTATAAAAGACAGAGACATGATTAGGGCAAACGCAATTACTAGAAGGTGAAAGCGTTTTTTCACCATTTTGGCTCCTCGGTTACTTCGAACGTGTTTCCGCAGTAAGTGCATGTCGCGTAGGGAACGCCTTGCACGATTTTGATTTGGTTTGCGTCAACCGAGGCTGAACAGTTGGGGCACTTGAGCGGGGCAGCCTTCATTTGTCCAGATATTTCCAGCTGGTGAATGACTGTTTTCGGCTTGCGAGTAATGTAGTAAGCTATCACTATGCCTGTGATTAAGAGCACTGCACTCGTCAGAAGTCGTAATGGATTGTAAGCTGATGCTATGGCGAAAATTAAGCCAAAGAAGAATAGAACCGCTACCGCAATGGCGCCTAATACCGTTATGATTTTCACATTTATTTGTGTTGTAGAATCGCACAATTTAACTTTGCCCTCTTTACCGCGTGACCATATTTCGAATCCTGACATATGCCTATCCTGAAATTTAGTTTATATTACGATTCAGTGCGTTAATGCTCAGTGAACAAAAATGAGCAAACGCCTATCAAGAAAGGAGTTCCTTAAGTGCTTAGATGCTATGTACGAAGCAGGTCCGCAAGTGAAGTATCAGAATCCTGACGCGTGGACCCACGTTTCATCAATGTCCGTTTTCTAAACTTTCCAACTCCATACAAAAGATAACAGCCTGATGATAGGCAAGCATGTTTCAAATAGCTTTACAGTTTATCACAGAGACATGTTCATTTCGGCTTTTTTGCGGTGAATCGCAGCTACAGTAGCGTTAACGTTTTTTTCTTCAACCACAATTATTATTTGTGACGTGTGAGGCGCAAAGATTCCACGTTTTATGTTGATTCCTGATATGGCGCCTACAGCAATAGACGCGACGCCTGCGGAGTCTTTCATCCTGTCGCCGATGAGTGTGACAACGCCTAAGCCGTATTCTATTTTCAAGTTTTCGTCAAAGCCTTTCAGCTTCTCCTCATGTTTCCTCAGAAAATCCGAGTCTAAGAACAAGAAGTCTCGAATTCTCTCGCCCGTCTCCAGTGTTTCAGCGCCCAAGTCCATGAAGTCATTGCGTTTCTCCCAGATTCTCAACGCGTCTTCCAGAGAACGGCTTTTCTCGTCGTTCATAGAAAGGATGGCGCAGCCAGCTTTTCCTGCTAAGCACTTCACGATTTCTCCGCCTCTTGTCTCAGACTGAATCACCGAATATTTTTCAGGCTGATCTATTGGTACTATCCGCAAAGGTTGCAGGAACCGCCTAGCCACCGCAATCGCTGGGCTCTGCAGTATTTTCATGCCCATCATTGAAGCCTTATGAGCCTCATTGTAAGTAAGTGCTGTTACGTGGTCGGTTTTCTGTTCTTTCACAACTTTTGGGTCTGCGCTTTGCACTGGCACATCCTTGAACAAGAGCGTCTCCGTCTGGTAGCGGTCTTTCAGGAGGCATGAGGTGAAAACTGCGGTGAGGTCTGAGCCTCCTCTGCCCAAGACAGTTTCAAGACCGTCTGTTGTTACCCCGAGAAAACCTGCCAACGAAATGATCTTGCCAGCTTCCAACAGTTCAATTAATACTCCGCTTCTTTTTTTGCTCAGTTCGTAATTTGGCGTCGCCTCCTCAAAATTATCATCCGTGACAATGGGCCAGTTTTGTACTGGAACGCAGCAGGAATCAAGACCATTACTTTTCATGATATAGTCTGCTAGCGTCGCCATGGCTAGTTCCCCGCCGAGAGTGAGGATTTTTGCTTTAACGTTGCCGCTGAAACGTTTGTTGACTGAAGCAAGAGCTTCCTGCGTCTGCGATTTGTAATCAGCTAATGCAGCTGCTGCCTGTTTAAGGAACTTGCCTTTAACGTAAAGCTTTGCTAAACGGTCGTAAACTTCGAAAACTGGGTCTATGGAGATTGGCGTTGATTGCGCGTAGGATTCTCCTATTCTGATAAGCGCGTCAGTGCAGCCCATCGGGGCTGAGAATACCACTATGGGACCTAAGGAACCGCCCGTTTTGAGTTCTTTTATTCGTTTAAGAATTTTGGTAAGTCCCTTTCCTTTGGCATCTAAGAGGCTGCCGCCGAATTTTGCCACCGAAAGCTTCTTTTTCAAAGCCTGTACCTCCTGAGCATAGTGTTTAGCAGATTAACCTCGCTTTAATAATTTTCTCAAACGAAAAGCTTGAAGACTCTTTAAGGATTAGTTGAATATGTTTTGGTAGGCGCTCTCGGTTTGGTGGCGTTTGAAGGTGCAGCAGCTTAGGTGCTTATAGTCTTTTGGTCAGGAGCACAAAGGCTCTGGCAATAAATGAAAGACCCAGAACTATCAGTATTCCAGCCCAGAACATGAACCACCTGCTTATAGTTGTGGCGCTGTTGAGATACGTTGTTACCAAGTAGGCTGCTCCAAACCAGTAAATAAGACTCCCAAATGTCTCCGCCGTTTTGGTGATCGGTGATTGCATCATAAGCCTAAGCGCCAGCAGTATAATTTGTAAGATGCCTAAGCCTACGCAGAACTGGAATGCGGCGGTGTAAAGCACTGTGTGAGCAGCAGGGTACGTTGGCATCGGCAAAGAAATTGTCATGCTTGGAACTACGCGTGTCGTGAGATTGCTGAAAAACGTCACTATACTATCCCAAAGGCTGCTAGGTTGAGCAAGAACGAAAACCACCCCAATCAAGATGAAAAATACGCCCACTGATACCGCGGAAATCAAGTTTTCTCCCATCTTGTTTGCACGCGTTTGCGTGTTGACACTCAATTTGTTTCGCCTCTCCCCTATCGACTATTCACGGTTAGAGCACATAAAACTTTGCCCTTTTGTGCAGCGCGAGGTGCATATTTTAAATACTCACTCCTTAATACAAGAATAGATAAGGGTGAGCGCATGTCATATTGTCCAAAATGTGGTAATAAAGTTGACGAAAATATGACTTTCTGTCCGCGATGTGGGGCGTCATTAAAAGTGGCAGCACCAGTTCAGGCTGCGCCAGCTCCAGCGCCTAAGAAAGACGAAAAAGCTGAGAAGGGTGAGAAGCAGGAAAAGCAAGAGAAGCAGGAGCCTGAAAAGGGCGAGAAACACGAGAAGGGTGAGTACGGTTTCATCGGCTGGTTGATTGGCGGTGCAGTCTTGATTCTTATTGGGTTCTTTGCGTTGCTCCAATTCGCAGGCTATATCACTTCAGGAATGAGTTGGGCTGTTGTGCTCTTGATAGTTGGTGTTATAATAATAATCGGCGCTGTGTACTTGACTACTAGGGCACGAAAGCGGTATCCTCCGCCCTCTTAGAGTAGCCAACCTAAAAACAATCGGTACAGCTTGTGTTCCAGAAGCGTTAAGGTGTTTCGTCTTCCAAACACGCGGTAGTAGTTCTTTCCAGCAGCCTCTATCATGTCGCCAATGTCGTAGCGGGGAAACATACATGAAGAGATTAACAGTTTACCCCATTCGCCTCGCTTAAGTTCATGCAGCATTTTCACGCCGTTGCCCGTTTCAACCTCAAAGAAGTAAGCATCATAGTTAGGCGTAACGTAAGGCAGTTCGTCTAGCTGCTGGGCGAAAACTCCCTCCGTTGCAGTGTACATTTCCACAACTGGTGCGGGTCCAAAGTATTTTCTTAGAATTGGCGCGTACTTGAACTGTATCTTGCGTACGCTGGTGCAGAATAAAGCTTGAAGCTTCCACAGGTCAGCAGGTTTCTTTCCGTGCTTTCGCTGGATGTACTTGGCGAAGGCGAGGATTACGGGTGTTACGCCCATGGTGGCAGTGACGTTCTTGCCAAGTGCCTGCTGGTAAACCAGTTCGAACCGTTTCTCCCAATCTGTCCTGCCGATTCCTGAACCAAGCTCGTCTACGGCTTCTTGCCTCGGTATCAGGCTGACTCTGTCGAACATTGGGTTAAGTCTCGCGTAAGTTCCCGAGCTGTAGCCGTAATTGACGTCTCGCCCGTCTGAAGTCATGGTGTGGACGCTGGAGGGAAAATTCAAGTTCAGTATGTCGCCGGTGAAAACCTCAAAGTTTTTCCGTTTAAGCGCGTAGTTTATGAGTGCTCTTGCGCCGCACGTGAAAATCTGTTTCAGGTGCGACTGTGTTGTGGGCAGGACTTTTGAGTGTCCAGTTGAGCCTCTCGTCATTACCCAGCACTCTGGCGGTTCAGCTAAAATTACGTTGTAGTTGCCCTCTTTCACCTGTGCAAAGTACGGCAGCAGCCCCTTGTAGTCTATTATGGGGAAGCTTTTTTGGTAGTCCGCGATTCCCTCGATTGTTGGGGCGCTGTGGCTTTTTCCATAGTCCGTTTCCGCATATTTCTTTAGTAACTCGCCGAGAATCTGCTCTTGGGCTTTTTGCGGGTTCTCCAGCGACTCGTACCATGGACCAATTATCGGCTGCAAAATGCTGTTGAGGATTTCTTCGTTGGGCATCATTTTGGCTTCGCCTAGAAACTTGTTTGAATTGCCTTATATGCTTCGCCGTGTATAACTGGAAAACGGGTGAAGTGCCGTGGCGCAGTCAGTTCATGTTGTTGCGGAGAGAATTCGGAAGCTTGAGGTGCAGGGCGCCAGAAACGTTGCTATAGCTGCCATAAAAGCGCTTGAAGTTTTAGCGGAGGAAACAAATGCTAAGACGCGTGGAGGTTTCCTTGAGGAGCTTGCAGACGCCAAAACCGCGCTTTTCGCTTCAAGGGCAACTGAGCCGCTTATGAGAAACGCGGTCCGATGGATAATTAGCCAGGTGGAGCAAAGCGGGAAGCAGCAAGTGGGCGCCCTCGCTAAACTGGTGTCTTCCAGTTCAAGTCAGTTCCTGAAAGACCTGGAAGCGTCGAAAGAGGTCATTGCCGAGATAGGCGCCAAACGCATACGCGACGGCATGGTGGTTTTTACGCATTGCCACTCTTCCACGGTCACGCATCTGTTGAGCAAAGCCAAAAAAGACGGCAAAACATTCGAGGTGGTCTGCACGGAGACGCGCCCCGTTTTTCAGGGCAGAATCACCGCCAAAGAAATGCTGGCGCTCGGCGTGAAGACAACGTTTATTGTGGATTCGGCGGCGCGTTCCTTCATGCGCGACGCTGACATAGTGATTGTGGGCGCAGACGCCATAACCTCGGAAGGAAACGTCATAAACAAGATTGGCACAGGCACCATTGCGCTTCTGGCTCATGAAGCGAGGAAGCCCTTCTACGTTGTGTCGGAGCTTTTGAAGTTTGACCCAGCCACGGTCTGCGGGGATTACGAGAAAATCGAGGAGCGGAGCCCCGACGAGGTGTGGAAGGATGCACCTGAAAGGCTGGTCGTGCGGAATCCAGCGTTTGACGTTACCCGACGCGACTTCATTCACGGCGTAATCTGCGAGGAAGGCATAATTCCGCCTCACTCGGTAACTGAGGTTGTTCAGCGGAAGTATCCTTGGGTATTCTTGTAAATGAGAACTTCACGCGTCAGAAAACGTCTGCTCAGGGTTAAGTAACATACAATTAAACACTGCGTTTACGCAAATGTCCTTGAGGCGTGTTAGTCAAGAAAATTTGAGTCAAGAAATCTTGACCAAAACGCTTAAACTGTAGAATTACCCTATTAACTAAGTAGTAGTGTAAA
>CAZUHG010000009.1:0-31415 GCA_964620515.1 uncultured Candidatus Bathyarchaeia archaeon | reverse complement strand
CAGCTGCTCCACGAGCGCTCCTATTTATGTCCTGGACGCAAAGAAAGTTGTCATCATCCTCCAAGAGGGCACTGAAAACTACGTGGCAGATGGGGCGTCGTACGTTCTTGAAGCGGGGACAGATGAGCCTAACGCTGCAGTTTTCAGCAAGTCCGATCTCACTATCTATGGGACTGGTTCACTGAATGTTGATGCAAACTATAACGATGGCATTGCAAGTAAAGACGGGCTCATAATCAAAAGCGGCACCATAACTGTGAACTCTGTAGACGATGGCATCCGAGGCAAAGACTACCTTATCATCAAGGATGGAAGCATCACTTTGATGGTTGGCGGTGACGGCTTGAAATCTGACAACGATGAAGATGCCACAGCGGGATGCATCTCCGTTGAGAAAGGTGCGATAAACATTGTCTCTGGTAAAGATGCGATTCAGGCCATGACAAACGTCGCCATAGCCAATGGCGAATTCACTCTGACTTCTGGTGGAGGCAGCAGCAGCGTTATCGGTGAAGACGTATCTGCTAAGGGGCTCAAAGCTAACGTCAGCATAACTATTGGCGGCGGAACCTTCGTGATTAGTTCTGCTGATGACGCTGTCCACTCAAATGGAAACGTCACGATTAACGGGGGCGTTTTCACCATTTCAACTGGTGATGACGGCGTTCATGCTGACTCTTCCATAGTAGTTAACGGCGGCGACATTACCATTACGAAGTCTTATGAGGGTTTGGAAAGTGCAGCCATCGCCATCAACAACGGCGAAATCCATATCACGTCAAGCGATGACGGCTTAAACGTTGTCGGCGGTAATGATGCCTCTGGAATGAATCCAGGTCCAGGTTTCGGAGGAGGTGGACGCCAAGGTCAAGACACCTTCACATATTCAAGTGATTACTATCTCCACATCTACGGTGGCTACATCTACATTGATGCCTTGGGGGATGGCATCGACATAAACGGTGCGGTTGAAATGACCGCTGGTTACCTAATCATTAACGGTCCAGTATCCAATGCCAATGGCGCTTTAGACTTTGGCACCTTCAAAATAACTGGCGGCTTTCTGCTGGCAGTAGGCAGTTCAGGCATGGCACAAGCGCCCGGCGCTACTTCAACACAGGAATCAGTGCTTCTGAATTTTGGGTCATCAGTTCAGGCTGGCACCCTCGTCAACATTCAGAGCAGTGACGGAACTGAATTGTTTAGCTTCATATCTGCAAGGCAATATTCGTCAATGGCTTTCTCTTCATCCGAACTCACAGGAGGCGCTACATACAATGTCTACGTTGGAGGCAGCTCAAC
The DNA here is from genome assembly GCA_964620515.1 of uncultured Candidatus Bathyarchaeia archaeon. GTDB lineage: Archaea > Thermoproteota > Bathyarchaeia > Bathyarchaeales > Bathycorpusculaceae > CAZUHG01. The sequence goes on along the minus strand of CAZUHG010000009.1, from coordinate 30,113 downwards.
TGGCGCAGCTAATGACGGCCTGTACCTAGATGGAACATACACTCCTGGAACTTTATTAGGCAGCTTCACCGCATAGTACTTTCCGTTTGCGCTTCTCAAAATAGACTGCTGAACGCAATATTTCTTGACAAACCTATTTGGAGCATCGAACAAATCGTTAGGTGCTTGTTTTTCACTCATTCTTTCACTTTCCTAACGATGCTCTGATAATAGTATGTGTTTTTCAGCTTTTAAAACAATGTAGAAGATAGTTCTATTTTAGAAACCGAGTTATGGTGCTTTCTTATTCCTTAGTAGTCTATCATTGTCAATTTTGCTCAAAAGTTCATCATGTTTCTCCAAGATTATCTCGTTCATTTTAACAAAATAAGTTCTGAGCAAATCTGTGAATTCTTCAAAATAGGAGCGATGAACAACATCAATCGTAAACGATTTTGAGTCTTTGCAATATGGGCAGTGGCGATGTGCTGAGAGCAAAATATGTTTAGTCTTCCAAAGCATAGGCTCCTCACCCTTGAAGAAAACTTCAAACATGTCTCCATCAAAGACGATTATGGGAAATAGAATCATTATCATTTCTCGTTTAGGTTTATCTTCAGGCAATTTTGAGATTCTTTCCTCTGTTCTGTGGTTAAAGAAATTAATGAATTTAGTGAGTTGATTAATAGCTTCGAATATTTCATTTCTGTGTGAACCAGCTTTCTCATCAGCCTTGCCCTTTTTTAATTCGTCGTAGGCAACTGCAATTCTTTCAAATCTATCGTAATGGAGTTTAAGACATTCATATTTAAGAAGCCACTCAGAAGATTCTCCTGAAAACTCGGCGAGTTTTGGAAAACTTGTTGTCAATTGCCCCGTCATGTAAATGCTATTCATGGGTAGTCTTGGTCGCGTGTAGAAAACCCATGCATAAGGTTCGCTCTTTTTGCATTCAATCGCCAGTTCCAATCTCAAGCTAAAAGGCAAGATTTTATCATTGATTGGGTCTGGGTCGAGAGGTAATGCGTAAACGTCTATATCCCTTCCCTGTTGGATTTCATAATCAAAATAATATTCACTGTTAAAAACAACGTAGTGCCTACTTTCTAAAATATTAGAGATTTCTATTTCTAAGGGGTAACCTGATTTCTTAATTTGCTGAATCAAATGGTCTTCAAGTGTCTTTTTTGATTCTTCAGGGTTCACTGCAAATACGCCTAATCATTGCTTATCCCAAACGGTTAAAAAGCCTTTTGACCCGCCCATGGGTTTAACTGGCAGGCATCACAGCCCACAACCAGCCATAACTTACCGTAACTTAGAGTTACCAATTTGCTTCCTGCGTTTACTGACCATAAGCTCCAGTGCTAATCTTCTCCACAAGCAAATCAACAAACTCAATCGGCCACACATCATCACACACGTCATCAGAAAGCACCTTCCGCTCATGATAAAACGGAATAAGATCATTCTTCAACAGCAAAATCAACAGAAACTCATGCCCATAAGTCCGCTTAAAAAGCGAATACTTGTACGCCTGCTTCCGACTCATCTCATAATGCGGCTCCAAAACAATCCGTCTCCCCTGAACCGACCTGTCAAGAATAAAATCAGGCGTATACGTGTCACCAGGCAACGGAAAACTAATCGTCTCATAACCATAAGGAATCTTTAGCTTCGAAAGTATACTCGCAGTCTTCTTCTCCCAACCACTCTTATAACGACCCATCGTCTGGTAGTAAGCATGTGGCTGACCAGTCACCTTATGCATATGATCAAAAAACTGCAACGCCTCCTTCACCGTATTCCTATTCAAATTCTTCCGCTTAAGCCACCTGCCAAGCAGGAAAAAGGGATAATCAACCTTCGCAGGATCCTCTGGAAACAGCTGCTTAGCGAAATGGGTAATCTGTTCACGCGCCTTCATCGCCGCATTCTTATCTCTCCACAGAAAAGGCGCAGCTGACCTTATCAAGCCCAAGCTCACCGCAACATCAGCATTTTCCCTAGTTAAAGGAACATAGAGATTCTCTGGCGAAAAATTACCGAAAAGCGCCAAATCAGGCTTAGAACGCACCATCCACCTCAGATACATCCAAGCCGCATCTTTATGCGGCACATTCGGTACCTCAATGTTCTGAGCAAGGTCTTTCGCCAAAACCTCTGGCTTGCCAAACCTCTGAGCATAATCTATAAGATTTTTCTCCGCATTATTCCTAACAAAACTGTTTACACGACTCAAAATCTCGGGAATCACTTCCCTATAAGGACCCAAATTATGGTAAAATCCACATTTCACAATCTCCTCCTCAAACAGGTGAGGTTTACGAATTTCAAAAAGGCGATTGCCCAATTTTTCATGAAGATGAACGAGAAGACTCCTAGCATTTTCAGAAAAGCCAACAACCCCATCATCAAGCATCGATGACGCAAGCAGGAAATAATGCGCAGCTGTCTTTCTTTCTTCGTAGTCTTCAGAGTAAGGATTAACGAGCAATCTTGGGCTCATTCTTCGATCCCACTGGACATCAGCAACATTGGAGTTCATGTCCACAAATCTCGAAAGTGAGCACAACACCTCGTCCATTTCCACAGCAGCCAATCCCCTTACAGTAATGTACATGATGATTTAATAATGCTATTCATAGTGAACATCAACTTGATGGAACAAAACAATTTAGAATTGACTACATTTGTGACTCTAAGCTAATATACCATTCTTTCCACATCTTCTCAACACATAGAGTCATTTAACGGGACAGTTGACGAAAATGTCAAGTTGCGAAGAACCTGATATGCCGCAGCAGATTCGCGTTTCATTCGGCTCCGCAATCATTCTCGGACTTTTAGAAGGAAAACTTGACGCTGACCCCACAACCGCTTACCTGATGACGTACAAGATTGGCAAGTGTACAGCCAACTGCGGTTTTTGCCCCCAAGCACGAAACAGCCACAGCAAAGAAGAACTGCTCTCCAGAATCTCTTGGCCTGCTTTTTCAACCAACCGCGTCCTCAAAGAAATTGAAAACGCATATACTAACCGAAAAATAAAACGCGTCTGCATCCAAGCCCTGAACTACCCCAACGTCTTCACACATCTAACCGCAATAGCCAAAACAATAAAGCAGTATACCGCTGTTCCCATTTCGGTTTCATGCCAACCTCTGAACGACGAAAACCTACAGCAACTGGCTGAAGCTGGCGTAGACAGGATTGGCATAGCCTTAGACGCAGCAACAGAAAAGCTTTTCAACGAAGTTAAAGGCGCAAGCGCAGGTGGTCCTTACACTTGGAAAAACCAGTTCAAGCAACTGCAGAAAGCGCTTGAAATTTTCGGAAAAGGAAAAGTGAGTACACATTTAATTGTTGGGTTAGGCGAAACAGAAAACGCCGTAACCAGCTTAATCCAAAAATGTGTTGACATGAATGTTTTGCCAGCTCTTTTTGCTTTCACACCAGTTCGCGGAACGATGTTGGAAAGGAAACCTCAGCCTTTAATTGACGCGTATAGGCGAATTCAGCTTGCAAGATACTTGATTGTCAATGGTTGGGCTCGCTCTGAAGATATGCGTTTCGATGGTGCTGGCTACTTAACGAATTATGGCGTTGAAAAAGAAACGCTTACGCGGATTGTAGAAACTGGCACACCTTTTCTAACTTCTGGATGTCCAGATTGCAATCGCCCCTTCTATAATGAGAAACCAAGTGGTCCCATCTACAATTACCCTCGCAACATACGTAAGGAAGAGATTGAAATAATAAAGCATCAGTTGCGCTTAGAACCATGATGCTAAAGGTGCACTATTCAGCGGTTGATGGTTTATTGTCTGCTTCCTGCAACTTGGGCTTTTGCCGAGTTATCTGTTCAACCAAACGCCAGAATTCTCCCATTGCATAACCTTTCTGCAAATCTCTCAGGAGCTTTTTCACCTGATAAAACGTCATTTGAGACTCACCTTTATCCAAACTTTCCTGTGGACCTTTTATGCGCCTGAACAACTCGTCCATTTGGCGAGGTGAAGCTCGTATTCCCGCTTTTTCCAGAAGCCGTTGGATTAACGTTTGCGCCGTGTTTCTGCCTATAAAGAGGGTTGTTTCACGTCCAACAATTTCGGGCGGAAAGGGCTCAAAAAGCAACGGATGTGCCTTCATCTCTTCCAACTCCTGATCTACCTCGTGAGTAAATATTCCATCACCTATTATCGGCTTGTGAAACTGGATTGGCAACGCGAAAGCTTTTTCAGCCGATTGCGAAAGCCTATAAACCCTTCCCAAATCAACTCCAGCGTCAATATTGTAGAGCAGTTCCAGTGCTGCGACAACCTCTTCGAACGGCGCTATGCCAGCACGTTCCCCAAAACCCGCAATACACGTATGAAGATAAGTTACTCCTTCTTCTACCGCTGCTAACGTGTTAGCTGTTGCCAAGCCAAAGTCATTGTGGCAGTGAATCGAAAGCGCCACTTTCTTCCTCACAGTTTCTGATAAGCCATCCCTGATATGGGACATCAGATAACGCGTTGAAAGCGGTTTAAGAAAACCAACGGTGTCAGCTATGGCTAGCTTGGTTGCTCCAGCGTTGGCTGCGGCTTCAAAGATTTGCAGGATATCTTCAAGCGGTGTTCTTGCGCCGTCCATAAGAACAAAATTTACGCTTGCCCCGTGTTTTCGGGTGTATTCAATGCTTTCAACTGCTTTATTCAATGCTTGCTCCTTGGTCATTTTTAGCCTATACTTGAGGTTAAGCCCGTTGAACGGCGTTTCTATAGTTACTTCCTTTATACCGCATTCTAAACACGCGCTCACGCTTTCTTTCGTAGCTTGTGCCGAAGCTGTAAGTTTTGCGTTCTTGAAAGTTTCGTTAACGATTCGTTTGACATTATGTTTATCGCTTTCAGAGAGAGCTGGGAAACCAACATTGATTATGGATATGCCTGTTTCATCCATCAACTTAGCAAGTTTAACCTGCTCCACATATGTCAAAAACACTGTTGGAGCCTTTATGCCTTCCCGGAAAGTCTCATCCCAAATGAAAACTTGTTTAGGAAGTTTTGGCGGCAAGTTTTTTCTCAGACGGTTATAATTTGCAATAAGCCCTTCTGCTTCAAGTTTCTTAAATATTGTTTTCCTCATCGGAGCCACAATCCAACAACATCGAAGCCGAATCCATTGTTTTATTTGCCAACTCTTATATAAAAAAATAGTATCTACACGAAAAGATTTACACTCCCAATTTTTTAGGAACATTTCCACCGTTACTTAATTGCAAAAACATCCAAAGTACACTCGAACTACAAAAAGTCTTAAGTGCTGCTGCGGCAAATTCAATGGTGTTGGACGGGACGTTTGTGAGCAGTTTCAAGAACACGATTGAACGAATTAGAGCTTTAGAAACTGAAAGAAGAAACTTGCTGCTTGAGATTGAGGAGCTTAAGAGGATGGCTGACGCGAAAGCCAAGGCGCTGGAAAGCGAGATTAACATGCTGCGGGATGAAGTGAAATCGTTGCGCTTGCTTTTGAACGGAGAAGACTTGGAAGCTGATCCGAGAACGAAAAAAAGGTAAAACTTCTCTTTTTTGCTTTTTTGTTTCAAGTTAAGGCTACTGTGCATAAAAAATGTTATTTAGCAGTTGAGGGCTTTCTTGTCTTTGGTGTCTATGTTGACGTTCAGAGGAAGGGACATAGTGTCCATCGAAGACTTCTCCCGCGAAGAAATCAACTATATTCTTAACATCAGTCACTCCATGGAACCACTTGCCGTGAAAGGTTCAGACATGCTCAAAGGAAAAATCCTCGCCACCTTGTTTTTTGAACCAAGCACTCGCACGCGTTTAAGTTTTGAGACTGCAATGCTTAAACTAGGTGGCTCCACCATAGGCTTCGCCGAAGCCGAGATTGCCTCAGTCAGGAAAGGAGAAAACTTGGCTGATACAATACGAACCGTGGAGAATTATGCCGACATAATAGCTCTTCGACATCCTCTTGATGGTGCTGCGAAACTTGCCGCAGAATTTTCCAAAGTGCCCATATTAAATGCTGGTAGTGGCGCGGAAGAACATCCGACGCAAGCGCTTATGGATTTGTACACGGTGCAAAAGGAGAAGGGAAAAATTGACGGATTAAAAATCGCGTTGATAGGCGACTTGCGGTATGGGCGAACTGTTCATTCGCTTGCATATGCGCTTTCCCTCTACAATATCGAGTTGTATCTGATTTCGCCTGAATCCCTGAAAATGCGAAACGAAGTTGTCCGCACGATAAAAAACAAAATCTCAATAGTTGAAGACACAAATCTGGAAACAATAATCTCGGAAATAGACGTTTTATACGTCACAAGAATACAGAAAGAGCGCTTTCCAGATCCAGCAGAGTACGCCAAAGTCAAAGGAGTCTACAAGATAGATTTGAAAACCCTGAAAAGCGCAAAAAAAGACTTGATAATTCTTCATCCGCTTCCACGCATAGACGAAATTGCAGCTGAAGTTGACAGCACACCACAGGCGCGTTACTTCCAGCAAGTCTGGAATGGAATCGTAGTAAGAATGGCGCTGTTAACGTTGGTGCTAGGCGCCGTCAAATAAGCTCAGGGTCAAGTAGAGGCGAATCTGTCAAAAGTTGTCAGAGTGCCCATAGAGCCGCAAGATGGACATTTGTGCAAGACGCCGAACCAGCTTTTCTTGCAGTTATCGCAATACGTGTTTATGCGGTTGTAAGTGAAGAATTCTAAATTTTGGTTCTTAATCAAATGCTCAGTTAAGTTCATGAGTTCCTCTGGCGTGTATTCTTTGCTTTCCAATTCTATTATGTGCAGGTTTCCTCCAGAGTTCAAGCCTTTAAGTTTCTGCTCAATCTCTAACGTTTCAGCGAGAATGTAGGGAAAATTGCCGACCTCAAGTTTCAACCGTTTCGTAGTTGAATAAAACGGTTTCTCGCGGCTTCCTGAAAACTTCACCTTTGCAACTCCATACTTTTCAACGTCTAATTGCGCTAGTCGCTCAGACGCTTCAAGACTACGCAACACAAGGGGGAACAAGCGTTTTCCGTGTTTTCTGCCGACTTTATGCTTGAAGACCAGTACGTTTTTGACGATTTCCTCCGCGAACTTTACGCTTTCTTCATGGTTTAGGTTTTTCTCGCAGAAAGTTTCCACAGCTTCCCGGAATCCTGCAAAATTTATTATGTGTGAACAGTTTTCAAGCCTGAAATACGTGTCACCGTTGGAGCTTTGCGTCATGAATGGAAGTGAGTTTTTTCCGCGCTGTTTAAGTGCTCTGTATTTGATACTTAATGCGCGAGCTGCCAGTTCGCATCGTTCCTTTAGAATTTCAAAGAATTTGCTTTTGTCCTTCTCGCTTTCGTGAACAATTCGGGGCAGATTAATCGTTACGATGCCGAGGCAGCCTGTTCGTAAAGTGTCTGTTTCCCAGTCCTCGGTCAAGTCTGCCTTGAGTTTGATGCCTGAAGTGGAGAAAACTGTGTATTCTCCTTCTTTTTGCAGTGTATTGGCAAAGTATGGGGTTCCCTTTGTTGCTGCCAAACTGTGCGCTTTTAGGAGAGCTGTCTTTGTCTGTTCATCTGCTAACGTTTCACTGTTTATTTTAATGATGAGTTTGGGGTTAAGCAAAGGTTTCGGAGAGCTCTCTTCGATGAATGTGTCAATGGCAAGCGACGCCAGCAATCGGTTTTCTTCGGCGAAGTCTCCATATTTACCACACGTTTTTCCTTCAGGTCCAATAGCTGTCTTGTCTGCAATGAATTTTGGGATTGAAAGTTCCAGTCCCAGTGCAGTTTCGGCGTGGTGATGAATATTTAATATGAATATGCGCAGGTTTTCCTTTACTCTTGCAGCGTCGATTCCTCTTATGAAGGGTGCAAGGAACACGTTGAAGTAACTGCAAGTTTGCATTCCGTTTATTTCCTTGCTAGTTTGCGAGAGGACATTGAAGGCAACTGATAATGCAGCTTCAAAATTTTTTGGAGGTCCTTCTGAGATTTGAAGTTGGTTAGCCAGTTTAAGGCCGTTTTGAAAGAAAAATCGTAAATCATGCATTACTTCGTTTGGCTTCAAAATCCATGTGCCTAACCCATTCACGTGAAGTGCACCAGTTACGTGAGCGTCTGCAATGTCTCTTGGGAAAACGTTCAGAAGTGTATATTCTCCGAATACTGTTTTTCCCGCTTTCAAAAGCATAGCTGATGCTTCTTCAGCGTGGTCTTTAGATTCTATCAAGGCGGTTACTTCATAAACTGGCATGCCTAAACGTGTGAGTTTATGGCGGTATTCTTCGAATCCCTTTTCAATCAGAATTGCGTTTACCACTTCTCTGACTAGAGGTGCTGTCACATACTTGGTTTTTGATTTGAGCAGGCGCTTTTCTGCTTCTTTAGCTGCTTTCTGCGCGAGTTCGGCTGGCACTTTTGCTTCTTTTATAAGTGAATTGGCGATTTTGTTCGCGTCAAATTCTTCCAGAGTGAAATGTGAGGTGCGAACCATCATTCCTCGGGGTTTGTCGGCTTTCTTTTCTACCTTGTCTGCTACGTCAAGAACCATTTTGCCTAGGTCGGTTAGATAGTATTTTTTGGCTTCTGCGTCTACCTCAAGCAAGTTTGCTTTGAGCAAAAATTTTAGGTGGTAAGCGAATTTTCCAGCGTCTCTGCTTGGGTTCATTTTCAGCGAGGTCATCAACTCGGTGTAGGAGAGGGCGCTTTTATCATAAAGTAAGTTTAAGATTTGCAGCCTGAGAGGTGACGAAACGGCTTTTAGAACTTTTGTGCCGCGTGCACGATGCGGAAGCTTCACCAAATCTCATTTCCCCTCAAACAGCGCATATCTAATTACCAGAGCTACAGTTTAAACTTTAGCTATTGCGGATTCTACCATGCGACTACCGCAGATTGCGGAGCAAGCTAATCAAGTAAGTGAGAACTGATGCGCTCACACAAAGCTATAGCCCCCTTATTTAAAGGGTGCAACATGTTTTGACGTGAAAAAGTGCCAATAGTGACCTCCCCCTATAGGTTTCTGCAACGAGTCTCTATTAGGCGCAAATATGGTGGTTTAGCGCTTGCTGGTCTGCGGAAAGCTACCCCTTCCCTTATAAATGGCTTGGAGGTAGTTCACTTTGGCGTGCGGGATTTTTATTGCGCCGCCGCATTGCTTTAGGCTGTGTGAAAACGTTGCTGAAGGACGCTTGGACGGTTGCCATTGAAACCCTAAGCTGGATAGAACTGCAGAAACTGAGCGAACGCTTGGCGTTGGCGCGGACGGTTAAGCAGTTGGGCATACGTGACTCTAACGCTGTCAGATACGCTTATGGCATGGTTGTTGAAACTGTACGGCGCAAGAACCTGATAGACAAGTTTGTCAACAGTGTGCTGGAACCTCGGGAGATCAGCGAGTTCAACATGGGTGTTCAAGCGTTTCTGCGGCTTTACGTTTACCAAACACGCGTCGCCAAGAACTGGGCTGACTTCGACCTGAAAGAGGCGGAAAACATAGCCCGACTGGGCAGAGCGATTCTGGGCTGGCAAACCCTCAGGGAAGTTGAGTCGATTCTGGGTTTTCTGCTCACCCGCCAACTGGAGCCGATTCTGAAAGCAGCAGGCGACGAAGAAAAGATAAGTCTCCAAACATTCCACCCCGTCTGGTTCGTCAAGTACTGTTTTAATCTTCTCGGTCGAAGCGAAGCCATAGCGTTTCTTGAAGGGAACGTGAATCCGCCGCCGACCTGCATCAGGGTGAACACGCTTAAGGCGTCTGAAGAGGCGGTTCTGGAAAAACTCGCGGCGGAAGGCGTTAAACTGGAAAAGATTGAGCCGTTGAAGCACGCCTACACGGTTTTGGGCGCAAGACAGCCCTTAACGAGCACAGCAAGTTTCCGCGAAGGCTTATTCTACGTTCAAGACAAAGCAAGCTGTTTCGCCGCAGAAGTTGCCGACCCGAAACCAGAAATGACGGTTTTGGATGTTTGCGCAGCTCCCGGCGCTAAAACCACCTATCTTGCGCAGCTTATGCGGAACCAAGGCGCTATTTGCGCAGTGGATTATTCGCTGCGGAGAATGCAGGTTTGGAGAAGAGAAGTGTCGCGCATGGGCGTGCTGATAGCGGAACCCGTTCTCGCGGACGCTTGCAAGCCTCTGCCCGTTGTGCTGGAAGCAGACGTTGTAGTTTTGGATCCGCCGTGCACAAGCACGGGTGTTTTTGCTAAGCAGCCTTCTGCCAAGTGGCGGCTTACTCCGCGGTCAATTGAGAAAATGGCTGATGTTCAGTGGCTGATGATTGACAACTGCGCTGAGCGGGTGAAAGTTGGCGGCGTCTTAACTTACTCCACTTGCAGCATCACCGTTGAAGAGAACGAGATGATTATCGAGCGGTTCTTGAAATGTCATCCAGAATTCTCGTTGGCGGAGATAACTCCAAAGCTGGGTTTGCCGGGCTTGAGAGGGCTGGAAAAGTGCAGGCGGCTTTACCCGAATGTGCACCAGAGTAACGGCTTCTTCATAGCGAAACTGCAAAAAGAAAAGGAATTAAACGCCTTGGGTGAACATGTTGAAGCCTAAAAAAGGGTACAAGCGCGGCTACCCCGTCGCAGTTCTCGCAGGATTAGACGAGACCAGTGCTACACTGTGGCAAGTGTTCAGCCGAGTTGTCAAGCCTGAAAAAACTCTCCATATTGATGGCGCGAGAAGCAGCCCGAAAGCGCTATACAACTTCCACGAGTCAATAATCAATGCGCTGAGGCCTACGCTGAAAGAAGGCGTCAGAAGCATAATTCTCGCGTCGCCGCCCAGAACCAGCTACGCTCAAGATTTCATCAGCCACGTTCGCCAGCACCACGCATGGCTCACTCAAGGACCAAGCAAGGCAACGTTCTCCGAAATAACAGGCTCCGCAAGCACACAATCTCAAGTAGCTGCGCTGACAAGAACCGCCTCGTTCCATGAGCTAATCAGCCAAACCACTTCGGAGGAAACAGAAAACCTGCTGGACCTGCTCGAAAAACGGCTCAACACCTCAAACCGCGGAGACGCCGTGCTGTTTTCGCTTGAGGAAGCGGAAAACCTGATTCTCAGAAGCAATAAGCTAGGCAGACCAAAACCTGAATACTTGCTGCTCACCGACAAGTATCTCGCGGACACTCACCAGAAAAACCGCCTTCACCGGCTCATGCAGATAGCCACAAACAAACAGGTCAAAACGAGAATAGTCAACGTAGAATCACCCGCAGGAAAGCGCATCACACAACTAGGCGGAATCGTCTGCATAGCACAGCTTGAATAAATATCCTGCCTTCGTTGCGTTACAATTTATTCAGTTTAAAGTAACCCCGCCTGTTTCAGTTCTTTCAGCGAGATTTTTCCCGAATGCAACGCAGTAGCCACCAAAACCCCAAAGACGCCGATGTTTTTCAGCTCCACCAAATCTTTAACGTCTCGCACGCCTCCTCCAACGAAAACTTTAGCCGTGAAATTCCGAAGCACTTCTCGCAGGAAAGGCAGGTTCACGCCTTCTCCGCTGCCAACTCTAGCTAAATCCAGCACAATAACCTGTGAAACGCCTGCTTCCTGAAACATGCGCAGAAGCGCCATAGGCTTTGCAAGCGCGCCAAGCTCAAACCCGCTGAGTACGCGGTCGCCCATCAAGTCGAGGCTAACCACCACCCTTTCGCTTCCGAAACGCTTGACCGCTTCGGCAACAAGGCTCACGCTCGGCAAGGTTTCTGTCCCGATAATAACCTTTGAAACGTGGCTTTCAAGCATCTTTTCCGCTTTTTCAAGTGTGTCTATGCCAGCGTCAACCATCAGCTCAAGACCAGTCTTATCTGCGATATTCTTGAAAATCGAGAGATTTACTTGCCCGCGCGTAATTGCGTCCAAGTCCGCCACGTAAAGCTCGCTGAAACCAAGCGCCTTAAGTGCTGCAGCAACATCCACTGGGTTCGTGGAAGCGCATAGGTTGCTTTTGAGTGGTTGGTACTCTTTTCTTCTGCCTCGGACAGCGTGAACCACCCTGCCTTCGAGAACGTCAATTACAGGTATTATTTTCACCGTGTTCTCCTCTGCTCTGCAATTGCGCTTAACAGATAGAAAAGTTTACTCATTTTGAATGTAGCAACATCTTCATGTTAATGCGGCGGCAAAAACTTTAAAGGCATAGGACTTCCGCATCAATATGATTAAGTTGAAACTGCTAATCAGTGCAATAAACGCGACAGAAGCGGCGGAAGCCCTCGCTGGAGGCGCCGACATCATAGACGTTAAAAACCCGAAGGAAGGCGCGTTAGGCGCCAATTTCCCATGGGTGATAAAGCGAATCCGCGAGGTCACCCCAGAAAACGTTGAGGTAAGCTGCACCTTAGGCGAAGTACCCAACCTTCCCGGCGCTGTGTCGCTGGCTGCTTTGGGCGCGGCAACAACCGGCGTCAACTACATCAAAGCGGGACTTTGCGGGTTGAAAACGCTTGAAGAAGCAGTTTACCTGATGCAAAACGTCGTCAAAGCCGCTAAGGAGTTTAATTCTTCAATTAAAGTGGTTGCCACAGGATACGCCGACGCCGAAAGAGCAGGCGCAGTCAAGCCCTTGCTGGTGCCTGAAATAGCGCACAAAGCCCAAGCGGACATAGCCATGCTTGACACGGCAATTAAAGACGGAAAAAGCCTGTTCACCTTCCTCACGATGACCCAACTTAAAAGCTTCGTCGACACAGCGCACAATTACGGTTTAAAAGCAGCGTTGGCGGGTTCACTAAAGAAGGAAGAAGTGCCTACTGTTCACGCTTTAGGCGCTGACGTGGCAGGCTTGAGAGGAGCCGCTTGCACCAGCAGCGACAGAGTTAACGGCAGAATTACCCGAGAAAAAGTACGCGAACTCGCTGAAATCGTCAAGCAGGCAGAAGAGCAAGCTGCACTCAAAGCGAAGAGGTCTCGGTGATGCGAGATAAAGGGCTAAGCCGAAAAGCAGTTTTGGCGGAGCTGAGGAAGCTTTGGGAACAAGACTTACGGTACGAGGACGGCAGAATCTTATGCTCAATGTGCACTGCCCCTCATCATATGGCGAAAACTGCTCACAACATGTTTGCAAGTTCGAATCTAGGCGATTCAGGACTGTTCCCCGGCAGCCTAAAATTGGAAAAAGAAGTCATCCAAAAACTCGCGGCACTTCTAAATGGCAAAGGCAGCGTCGGGTTCCTCGTTTCAGGCGGTACGGAAGCAAATCTGCTGGCGCTGTTGGCTGCGAGAAACATGGCTGACGACCACAACCCTGAAGTTGTCCTGCCAGAGTCTGCGCATTTCTCTTTCACCAAAATATGTAATCTGCTAGGGTTGAAAGCTGTACGCGCGAGTTTAGACAGCGCCTACAGAGTTGACCCCGCATCAGTTGAGAAACACATTACCAAGAACACCGTTGCGGTGGTCGGCACGGCTGGAACAGCGGAACTGGGCGCAGTTGACCCCATCGCCAAGCTCTCCGAAATCGCGTTATCTCGTGGCGTTTACTTGCATGTGGACGCAGCGTTTGGCGGTCTAATACTTCCCTTCCTAAGCGAAATTGGACACGCTGCCGCGGATTTTGATTTTCGTTTAGAAGGCGTGAAATCCATCACGGTTGACCCCCACAAGATGGGGATGACAACGATTCCTGCAGGCGGAATTCTGTTTCGAAACAACACATTTTTGGATTACATTAAAACGGAGACGCCTTATTTGACTGAGGAATTGCAGTACACGTTCGTGGGCACAAGATCGGGCGCGCCAGCCGCGGCAACATGGGCGGTGTTTGAGCGTTTGGGTCGCGAAGGCTTCAAGACCACAATTCAGCATTGCATTAGGCTAACCGCGTTTTCGTCGTCAAAACTTGAAGCGCTAGGTTTCAAACTTGTTTCCCAGCCAACATTAAACATAATTGCGTTCCGCAGCTCAAATTCAAAGCTGCTGTCAGAAAAGCTGCGGCAGCGGGGATGGTTTGTCTCTTATATTCCGCGTCTGGACTGCATCAGAATAGTAGTCATGCCCCATCTGCGAAAGCGGCATTTAACGGCGTTTTTGAAGGACTTAAGCGAAGTTGCCCGAGCAAACGCCACAACTTCCCAGTCATGAAGGTGAGGAGAGCCTTTGAGGCTTCTGATCTACGAACACGTTTCCGGCGGCGGCTTCGCTGACAAGCCAATTTCACCCAGCGTCTTAAGCGAAGGGTTCGGCATGCTGCGAACGTTGATTTCGGATTTTAAAGCCGCAGGACACCACGTAACCACCACGCTTGATTCGCGACTTGCAAGGTTGAACCCGCCTCTAGGTGCTGATTGTGTGGTGCCTGTTTTTTCTTCGCGAGAAGTCCCAGCGGCTATCCGCAAAGGCTTAGCTTCGGCTGATGCTGCTTACGTGATTGCGCCAGAAACTAACGGCGTATTGCAGTCGCTTGTGGAAACTGTGGAGCAGACAAGTGCCGCCTCGCTGAACTGCCCCAGTAGCGCCATCGGAAAAGCTGCCGATAAAGCTGGTTTCCATGAATTTTTGAAGAAACAAGGGATGCCGACGCCTGAGACAATAACGTTCAGCGTGGCTGACGGTGTAGAGGAAATCAAGCGGGCTATCCATGGCAAGTTAAATTTTCCTTTGATAGTCAAGCCTTCGAGTGATGTTAGTTGTTGCGGCTTGAGCTTTGTCAGAAATGATAGTCAAGTGGCTGGCGCGGTTGGCAAAATTAAACGGGAATCGGCAAGCAAACATTTTTTGGTTCAGGAGCTAATTAAGGGTGCCGCTGCAAGCGTTAGCTTAATCTCTGCAGGCAGCGACGCATTGTCCATCAGTTTGAACCGTCAAGATTTAACGATTGGAGCGCCAGACAAAGCTTCAAGTTACAGCGGAGGTTTGGTTCCTTTTGACCACCCGCTACGATATAGTGCGTTTGCGGTTGCGGAAAAAATTGTTAAATCTTTCCGAGACCTCAGAGGATACGTTGGAGTGGATTTGGTTCTGACGGAAGAGGAAGCTGTGGCGATAGAGGTTAACCCGAGACTCACCACGTCCTATATCGGGTTGAGACGCGTTGCCAACTTTAACCCTGCAGAAGCCATTGCAAACGCTGTTTCAAAACGCAGGCTTCCAACTGACATTCAAACTTGCGGTTACGCTTTCTTTTCGAAAGTAGAGACGCCTCTGCCGACGATTGAGGCTTTTCAAAAAACCTGCGAGATAAGCGAAGTGGTCTCTCCGCCTTTCCCAGTGTCAAGCAGCGGCGCTGCCTATGCGCTCGTTTCAGCTCATGCTGCCACAGTGAAAGCGGCAACGGCGGGATTCCGCGAAGCTAAAAAGCGCGTCCTAAGCACTATAAGCAGAGGCAAGTAGCTTTGGTAACTGTTATTGGCTGGGACATCGGAGGTGCCAACACCAAAGCAGCTTTCATACGCATTAAGAAGGGTTCCGTCAAAGAACTTAAGACGGCAATCGAGTATTTCCCAGTCTGGAGAGACCCAAACAAACTCACCGACGTACTGTTAACGCTTAAAGAAATACTAAGCGGCACATCAAAGCTTGACTGCATAGGCTTAACCATGACCGCGGAACTATCTGACGCGTATCAAACGAAGCAAGAAGGCGTCAACCACATCCTAGCATGCGCCTCTGAAGCATTCGCTGGCGTGCCAATTTTCGTTTTGGACGTGGACGCAACGTTAATGCCTATAGAGTCTGCCAAATCAGAACCACTGCGGGTAGCTGCAGCGAATTGGGCAGCAACGGGTTGGCTGGTTTCTCAGCTAATCAAAACCTGCGTCATAATTGATGTTGGAAGCACAAGCACCAGCATAATTCCCGTGATTGACGGGCGCATCGTAGCGGCGGGCAAAACTGATTTGGAGAAGCTTGTGAATGGCGAGCTTGTGTACACGGGAAGTTTGCGAACGAACGTCGCTGCAACCGTGAGTTCTGTTCCGCTCAGAGGCGGCGTCGCTCGGGTTTCGTCAGAGCTGTTTGCTCAATCTGGCGATGCCCATTTGGTTTTAGGTAACATCACGGAAGAGGAATATACAACGGCAACGGCGGATGGACGTGGAAAAACGAGACGGGAAGCGCTGGCGCGGCTTGCCCGAGTTGTTTGCGCCGACATTGAAATGTTAACTGAACAAGAAATTGTCCAGATTGCGCGATACGTCCATGACACGCAGATTGAGCAGGTTGCTGAGGGGCTAAATCAAGTTTATTCTCGGGCTAAACTGTTCACGGCAGAAAAAATTCCCGCAGTGGTCACGGGCATCGGCAAAGATTTTCTTGCAAAACCCGCCGCCAAAAAAGTCTGCGTTGACAAGATCATCGACCTCGGCAAGTTAATGCGGCACAATTTAGTCGCCGCGTCGCCTGCTGTGGGGGTCGCGTTGATGACGGCAAGCAAACTTGAAGGGAGAACAGTGAAATGGACGCCGTGATAAAAGTAGGCGGCAGCCTCGCAGAAAACCCTGAACAGCTGAAAGCTTTATGCACCAAGCTGAGCGAGTTCGCGAAGAAATACGCGATTGCTATGGTGCCTGGAGGAGGCAGGTTTGCTGATGTTGCGAGGGATTTTGACAAGCGTTTCACGTTGTCCAGCGGCGTTTCTCACAGGATGGCGATTCTGGGAATGGACCAGTTTGGACTGTTACTATCCCAGCTAATCCCTAACTCATGCGCAACCTATTTGCTTGATGACGCAAAGCAGCTTTCTGAGATTGGGGTTGTGCCCATTTTTTTGCCGTCGCGGCTCCTGTTTCAGGAAGACCTGTTGGAGAATTCGTGGGATGTTACCTCGGACTCCATTGCCGCTTATGTTGCCAGCCGCTTGCATGCAGCTAAATTGCTTTTGGTTACTGATGTAGACGGAATTTTCACGAAAGACCCGAAAAAACACGCGGATGCTGCGTTGATAGAGCGGCTGTCAGCCGATGAACTGCTGAGGTTGAATAAGAGGACCAGCGTTGACTGCTTTTTGCCTAAACTGCTTTTGGCGGCGCCTGTTGACTGCTACGTGGTTAACGGGAACCATCCCGAAAGGATTGCGGCTATTTTGGCAGGTCAGCAGGCTACTTGCACGTTAATTGCCGCAAGAACTGAACACGCTTTATAAGCGGAGCCTTGTTGATATGCGTATGCAATCAGCGTCTCCAGTTGTGGCGGTTGTTAAAGGCGAGCGGGGGCACGCTCCAGTTTTCAAAGCCCTCGACCTAATAGACTACAGAAACGCGCTTGCGGGTTACGATAAAGTTCTCATCAAAGTCAACTTCATCACGGACAAGACATGGGACACTGGCGCAACCACAGACCCCATCGTAGTTGAAGCCATAATCAAGAAACTTGAAGGCTTGCCCGTGAAAGTCTACGTGGTGGAGTCAGACGCAATGATAACCAATGCTGATAAAGCCTTTGAAGCGACTGGCATGAAGGACATGTGCAGCCGCAACGGCGTCGAATGGCTCAACCTGAGATACGTGAAAGACACGGTTAAGCTCGCGGTTCCTAATGGTGAAGTGTTGGAAAGCATAACTGTGCCGCGTCTCGTCACCGAATCCGCGGTCATCAGCGCGGCAAAGCTGAAGACGCATGTGGATACTGGCGTGACGTTGGGCATGAAGAACATGTTCGGCTTGCTTCCTGACAAGTTCAAAGGCAAATACCACATGAAAGGCATAAGTAAAGTCGTGGTTGACATTAACACCGTGCTTAAGCCAGCGTTAACGGTCATAGACGGTTTTGTCGGCATGGAAGGACAAGGTCCCATAGATGGCACACCAGTCCAGATGGACCTTATAATTGCGGGAACAGACCCAGTCGCCACAGACGCCACAGCCTGCCGAGTTATGGGCATCAATCCATATAAGATAACGCACATTCGCAAAGCTTACGAAAAGGGTTTGGGAAAAAGTGAGGCTCAGGTCGTAGGCGAAAAACTGGACGCAGTGACAAGAATATTCAAACGAAACTAATAATCAAAAACATATAGTTTCCTCACAATTTTTCTAGTGCTCCGATAACTAAAGGCAGCGTTTCACTTAGGCAATTCAGCTGTTTTTACGGCACCAGCTCTTTTAACGCCCACTGCAAGAACATTCCCTCTTCTGAAACCCTTATCTGCTAAAGCGTTCCAGAATCCTTCCATTCTCAGCAGCGCAGCACCAGGCGTAGGCGCAGCCAAATACCTCATAAAACTAACTTCGAAACCCGCTTTCACTAGGAGCTTGTGCAGTGACGCCTTCGTGAACGGTCTAATATGGGTGTAGTCGTCCCACAGGAAGGGGGCTTGAGGCGATGGAACGGTGATTAATATTTTGCCGTTGTTTTTGAGTACTCTGGCGAACTCTTTCATTGCATTCATCGGGTAATACAGGTGCTCAAGGATGTCCTTAGCTATCACAAGGTCAAAAGTTTCAGGAAAACCGAGAGCCTGCACGTCCATTAGTGCGAAATGTTCAAAGTTGGGCTTCTTAGAGGGGGTTTCCAAGTCTACGGCTGTGACCGTTGCTGATAAGCGTTCTTTCAAGGCGTCTCCCAACCAACCCGAACCGCAGCCCGCATCTAATATACTCTTGCAGTCACCAATGTATTTTAGCAGACTTTGAATGAATCTTCTTTGTGATCGGGACATTTCCATTCTGTGATTTTGATTGTTCACTGGTCATCCTCGCCGAGCTTTTGACGACATGCACTACAGCTATAAATCGTGTTCAAGTTTAAAAAAACTCGCATCTTTGCCTTAGCATCTATGGCACATAGCGCAGTTTTTCAAGAAACAATGTAATAAACAATTGTTTTCAGGTAAAAACATATATCTCCTTGAGTGCATTTTTACCGCTTACTTCAAGGCGAAACAATGAACTTAACTGACAAAATCCTCAAGCTGAAAAAAGAAAAAAAAGCAATAATTCTGGCACACAACTACCAACGCCCAGAAATCCAAGATATAGCTGATTACATCGGTGACAGCATTGAACTAAGCCGCAAAGCCATGCTTGAAAAAGACGCAAAAATAATTGTTTTCGCAGCCGTGGATTTCATGGCAGAATCTGGCGCCATACTTAACCCTGAAAAAAAAGTGCTTCTACCCACGTTTGGCGCGCGTTGTCCAATGGCGCAGATGCTTACAGTTGACGAGATAAAACGCGCCAAAACCCACTACCCCGACGCTCCCGTGGTGCTATACGTGAACACTTTAGCTTCATCCAAAGCCTACTGCGACATATGCTGCACATCCGCCAACGCCGTGGAAGTCATCAACTCGCTAGACGCAGACACGGTTCTCTTTGGTCCAGACCGCAATTTAGCTGAATACGTTGCAGAAGAAACTGGAAAAACTTTGATTCCAATTCCTGAGTGGGGTTTCTGCCCGACGCATGTGCTTTTCCAGCCTGAAGATGTGGCGGTGCTTAAAACGCAGTATCCAGACGCTGCCGTAATGGTTCATCCAGAGTGCAGTTCCGAAATGCGTAAAGTAGCGGATTTTGTGGGCAGCACTTCAAAAATGTGCCGTTACGCAAAGGAATGCCGCGCCAAAACGATTATTGTTGGCACTGAAGAAGGGCTTCTGCATCGCCTACGCAAGGAAAACCCTGAAAAACAGTTCATCGTTGCCTACGAGGGCGCAGTGTGCCCCAACATGAAGTTGACTACGCTTGACAGGCTTTACGCTTCCTTGAAACAGGAAAAACATGTGGTTAAGATTCCAGAACAAGTGGCGAGAAAAGCTACCGCTGCGCTGGAAAGAATGTTTGAAGTAAAAAACTAAGCTGCTAGAGATAACGCTGATTTGTTCTTTATGCACTTTGGGTCTGTTGCGCTAAGTCGATAGAGTTTGTCAAGAAAGTTTGACTAAAAAACTGCGTTTCAGGCTTGTTTAGTCAAGAAACCTTGACAAAAACCCTTTTTACCGCCAAAAAGCCCTGTATCAAACAGGGATAGCAAGTGAAGAAGCAAACCTGCATGGTGGCTCTGACTGCGGCACTGCTGATTTTGATGTTGGCTGGAGCGATTTCGCTGAAAACCATCGCGGCATCTTCTGAAAGCCAAACAGATAATTCTTGGGAAACCCTGTCGTCTATGCCTTCGGCTGGCAGTTATGAGGCTGCGGTGGTGAACGGGAAAATCTACGTTTTTGGATCCAAAGTTAATTACGAGTATGACCCTGCAGCGGATACGTGGGCTGTGAAAACGCCTATGCTGACAAGCAGGAACTGGTTTTCAGTTGCCGCTTGTGAAGGCAAAATATACGTTTTTGGCGGGAGTCCTGTCACGGAACCGCCTTCTGAGCAACCAGCAGTTGGCTTAAACGAGGTCTATGACCCTGCAATAGACACTTGGGAAACAAGAACGGCGATGCCTACAAACAGAACGGGTATGGAAGCAAATGCAGTTAACGGCAAAATCTACCTCATGGGCGGAACCACAGATGGCAGTCGTGTAGAAGGTGCTTCAACCCTGAACGAAGTTTACGATCCAGCCACTGACTCGTGGACTACAGCGACCCCGATGCCTTATTTCGCAGCTGAAATTGCGAGTGTTGCGTTGGATAAAAAAATATATTTGATAGGAGGTCAAGACAGCTTGGGTTGGAATCGTAACCAAATATACAACACCGAAACTGACACTTGGAGCGAAGGCGCACCCATCCCGTTCTCAACTACGCAAGCACACGCGGGCGCTACCACTGGCGTAAAGGCGCCGAAGAAAATCTATGTTATGGGCGGACTAGAGCCGAAGAGTTTCGTGGAGGGTTTGGATCACAACTTTGTTTATGACATTCAAACGGACACTTGGAGCACTGGCGTTTCGTTGCCGACTGCGCGAATTAATCCTGCCGTTGCCGTAGTGGACGAGTTAGTTTATGTTATAGCCGGCGTTACTGAGTTGCATGAAACGACGGCAGTGGTTGAACTGTATACGCCGTTTCTTTTTGCGGCTGTTCCTGCTGTTTCGGTGGTTTCTCCACACAACGAAACGTACGCTTCAAGCGAAGTTCCGTTAACCTTTTCCATCAGCGAACCGACGTTATCATTAAGCTACAGTTTAGATGGACGAGACAGCACGATCACTGGAAACACGACACTCGCTAACCTGTCGCTTGGAGTGCACAGCATCACAGTTTACGCTTGGGACACAGTGGGAAACGTTGGAAAATCAGAAACAATCATTTTCACCATAGCGCCTTTCCTAACAGCCTTGACGGTAACCATAGCCGTGGCAGCAGTCGTCGGCGTGGGTCTTGTGGTTTACTTCAAGAAGAGGGGAAGAATGCCATGAATCGAAACAGCGCGGTTGCCTTTGTTCTTGTCAGCTTAACGCTGCTGCTTTTGGCAGCCACCACACAGCAAGGCGGGGCGCAAGATCCTGAACTGATCACCATCAACGCTGACGGAACCGTTGCGCCTGCCAGCGCGCCAATCCAGCGCGTCGGAAACACCTACACGTTGACCACTGATACTTCTCACTTCTACTGCCGCATATTAAGAAGCAATATTATATTTGATGGGAATGGGCACACTGTTTCAGGCAAGGGATGGACAAACGCGTTTTTTCTGAATGAAGTGAGCAACGTAATCGTGAAAAACCTAACAATCACCGGAGGAAGTCAAATAGGCATCGAATTAAGCAAGTGCTCAAACGTCACAATCTCAAACAATACCATAACAGGAACATTCAATTATGTTCCTTGGCAACAAACTGGCGGAATCTATGTTTCGGGAGGAGACTCCAACACCATAACTGGAAATCACGTGGAAGGTAATATGGTGGGAATCTTTCTCGGCGACACAGGACACAACGTTATAGTTGACAACAATATAACAGGCAACACAGGACATGGCATGGAAATCGGAGGATCTTCCAACAACACAATAAGCCATAACCGCTTCATAAACAACACAGCGCAAATCTACACCAGCCTCTCATCCAACACATGGGATGACGGGGAGAGAGGCAACTACTGGAGCGACTATAATGGCACCGACGTGGACGGCGACGGTGTAGGCGACACGTCCTACGTGGTAGACGATAACAACCAGGACCGCTACCCGCTCATGGAGCCTTACGGCAATCCAAAAATCCCTGACGAAGAGAACCCTTCAGCCGCAACCGCGGTGATTGCAGCCTCAGCAGCAGCGGCAGTAACAGTTACAGGCGCAGCTGCACTATTCTACTTCAAGAAGCAGCGCCGTCAAACCCGAAACAGCAAACACCCCGCCACAACCTAACACAATAACTACGTGCCAGCTGACCTTCACGCCACTTCAAAGTTGAACCTATAAATAGAGGGGGTATAAACTGTTCCAAGCGCTAGAGAATAAAGGAAGAAAAAGAAGGAAGAATTTAGGCAGTTTTCTTTTTAACAGCGTTTTCCAAGGCTACTACGCCTGGAAGTTTTTTGCCCATGAGGAATTCGATTAATGCTCCGCCAGCAGTGCTGATGTAGCTGACTTTTTTGGTTAAGCCGTATTCTTGTATGGCTGCAATTGTGTTTCCGCCTCCAGTGAGCGAAAACGCTTTCGAGTCTGCTATGGCTTCGAAAACTTTTTTGGTGCCGTAGTTGAATTTCTTGTTTTCGTACACGCCCATTGGTCCGCTGACCACTATGGATTTGGCTTTGCCAATGAGCTTCGCGTAGTTCTCCACGGTTTTTGCGCCTATGTCAAAAATCGAGTATTCAGTTGGCAGCTTGTCCACGCTGATTTCCTTCCGCTCGCCATTCACATCCAAAGCAACATCAACAGGAACCACAACTCTGCTAGGATACTTCTGCATTAGCTCTTTGATTCCCGGAATCAAGCCAGTTAACTCTTTCTTCGCCAAGAACGCCATGTTGCCTTTGCCTAAATCCACGCCTTTCGCCGCAAGAAACAGCTGCGCCGTCACACCGCCAACCACCACGTAATCCGCAATGCCGTTGCCCAGCACGTACTTGCTGATCTCTAATGAGTCATCTGCTTTTGCGCCACCCATCACGTAAACGCAGGGTTTCTCAGGTTTCTCTAAGGCTCTAGCCAGCGATTTCAGTTCGCGCTCCATGATTCTGCCTGCAGCAGAAGGCAAAACTGCGGTGAAGCCTACCATAGAAACGTGACCGCGATGCGCTGCCGCGAAAGCGTCGTTAACGAATACTTCTGCCAGTGGCGCAAGGTTCTGCACAAGCTCAGTTTTCGCATGTTGCTCCGCTGTGCCGTTTTTGGTTTCTCCATCGAAGCTGCGCACATTTTCAAGAACAAGGATTTCGCCGCTTTTCAGCGCTTTTATGGCTTTTTTTGCTTTTTCGCCGTAAACGTCGTCAACGTATTTTACTGGACACTTCAAGATTTTCCCAAGAATCTCCGCGTGCTGCTTCAAAGGTGTGAAGTCTGGATCGCCTTTTCTGCCCTGATGCGCTAAAACCACGACTTTAGCGCCTTTCTCTGCCAGCTCAGTTAGTGTTGACTCTGCATGCGCCCGAATGCGCACGTCGCTTGTGACTTTTTTGGTTTCAGGAGCTATTTCGCTGTTGAAGTCAACTCTTACTAGGACAACTTTGTCTTTCACGTTAAAATCGTCTATTGTCTGGTACTTTGCCATGCTTTTCACTCTCTTTATCAAAAAGAAAAGGATGGGGAAAGGGTTTTTAAAGTTTCAGCATCTAGGCATTTAGAGTCCTGCTTTTTTGCCGACCATTTCGATGAAGTCAACCATTCTGCAGCTGAAGCCCCATTCGTTGTCGTACCATGCTAGGATTTTGACGAAGTTGCTTTTGTTGCCCATGACCATGGTTGACTGCGCATCGAAGACTGCTGAGTACGTGCTGTGAAGCACATCAGATGAGACGATTGGGTCTTCCGTGTATTCCAATATGCCTTTCAGCGAGCCTTGCGCGGCTTTTTTCATTGCGGCGTTTATGTCTTCTGCAGTGACTTCTTTGCCGAGTACAGCTGTCAAATCAACGATTGAAACGTCTGATGTTGGGACTCGCAGCGAGATGCCGTTCATTTTTCCACTGCATGCTGGCAAAACTTCGCCGATTGCTTTTGCTGCGCCTGTGCTTGTTGGGATAATGTTCACTGCTGCTGCGCGTGCTCTGCGCAAATCCTTGTGCACTATGTCTTGTATTTTCTGGTCGTTTGTGTAACTGTGGCAAGTGGTCATGAACGCTTTCTCTAAGCCAAAGTTGTCTGCGAGAACTTTGCTGACTGGTGCAAGACAGTTGGTTGTGCATGAAGCGTTTGAGAGGATAACGTGTTTTGCAGAGTCATAGCTCTTGTCGTTTACGCCCATAACGATGGTTACGTCTGGGTTTTTGGCTGGTGCGCTGATTAGGACTTTTTTTGCTCCTGCGGTGAGGTGTTTTGATGCTGATTCGCGGTCTGTGAAGAGTCCTGTTGACTCTACTGCCAAGTACACGCCAAGGTCTTTCCATGGAAGCGCTGCTGGGTCTCTTTGGCTGAGGACTTTGAGTGGTTTCCCGTTGACGATTAGTTTGTCTGTTTCTGCTGTTACGGTGCCTGGGAATCTTCCGTGGACTGAATCGTACTTTAGCAGGTGCGCGTTTGTGTTTGCGTCTGCAAGATCGTTGATGGCTACGAAGTCGATTTTTGCTTTGCGTTCGATTGCTGCTCTGTAAAGAAGCCTTCCGATTCTTCCGAATCCGTTAATTCCTACTTTTATCGCCATTACAAATCACCTATATTTTCCGAGTTTAACAACCACTCTGTCTTAATTAATTTTCCGACAAGAAACCGTTGAAGCCACATGTTGCGGCGAACTGTGTTCTCTAGCGCTTGGAACAGTCTATACTCTTCTTATTTAAAGGAACTATATATAGAGCAATTGTTGTTTTTCGCTTGTTCATGCGGGTGGTGCAGAGGACTGTTTATATACTGATTTAGCTATTTGCTGATGTGTAATTTGTAGGTGAGTTTTATGGCTTCTCAGAAATTGTTAGAGCTTTTGAATAAAGGCATAGCGCGTGAACTGCAAGTTAGTATACAGTACATGTGGCAATATGTTCAGGTGACAGGAGTAGAAGGTGCAGTGGTAAAAAACACGTTTAGGGAGATAGCTATTGCGGAGATGAAGCATGCTGAAGCGCTTGCAGAGAGATTATCCTATCTGAATGGGGTACCCACAACTAAACCTGACCCAATTTTTGTGGGCGAAAGCTTGATAGAGATGCTGAAGCAGGACGAGCAAAACGAGGAAGAAGCGATAACGCTTTACAAGCAGGCAATACAGGTTGCCAGCAAAGAAGGCGACTTCACAACCCGACGTTTGTTTGAAGAAATTCTCAGCGAAGAAGAAAAGCACATAGACACGTTCGGGAAATTGCTTGTTGGCATGACCAGCCCATTTACTCAACCGCAATTGTAACGGGCAAACATGGCGCCGCTGCTTTAGCTAACGCGCGATTGATGCAGCACTCTGAAATGGCAAACTAGAAATAAACGCACATGTGATATGAATGCGCAGAGGTCAAAGCACTTGACGGACATAGTGTTTGTGTTTGAGGTTCATCAGCCGCACAGGTTGAAGCGGAACCTGTTTTGGGAGAACAAGGTTTTCAGGCGCTTGAAGAAGGAAGAGTTGTTTGACTATTATTTTGACAACGAAGTGGATAGGGAAATTTTTAAGCGCGCGGCTAGAAAATGCTATTTTCCGTCGAACCAGATACTGCTCGACCTTATTGATGCGCACAGAAAGGAGAAGAAACGCGTTAAAGTGTCATTCAGCGTGTCAGGCGTCTTCTTGGAACAGTGCGAAATGTTCGACAAAGACCTCCTAGAAACCTTCAAGCAACTTGCCAGCACTGGCTGCGTCGAATTCCTGAATCAAACGTATTACCATTCGGTCTCCAGCCTTTATCCCGAGAAAACCGAGTTTATCGAACAGGTGAAGATGCATCGGCAAACAGTGAAGAGCCTGCTTAACTTTGCGCCCAAAGTTTTTGAAAACACCGAGCTGCTTTACAACAGCGCCATAGCGCAAATTGCAGAGAATTTGGGTTACACAGGAATTTTCATGGAGGGCGTGGAGAAAATCCTCGGCGAAAAATCACCCAACTACCTTTACACTCCGAAAGGCTGCAAGAAAATCAAAGTGCTACTGCGCAACTACAAGTTAACAGACGACATAGGCTTCAGATTCTCAGCCCGATGGTGGAGCGAATGGCCGCTGACAGCCGACAAATACGCAAAGTGGCTAGCTGACACGCAAGGCAACTGCATCAACATATTCCCAGATTACGAAACCTTCGGAGAACACCACTGGCCAGAAACAGGCATCCACGACTTTCTGCGGCATCTACCCGAAGAAATCCTGAAGCGGGAGCACCTGAACATGGCTACGCCTTCAGAAGTCATCGACAAACATGCGCCAGCAGGCGAAATTGATGTTCCCGAAGCAGGCGGCACCGTTTCCTGGGCTGATGTTGAAAGAGACTCAAGCGGCTGGCTCGGAAACGCCATGCAATGGGCGTACTACACAAGCTTACAAAGACTTGAATCCCTCATCAAAGAGGCAGAGGACGAAGCATTTCTCAACTTGTGGCGTTACTTCCAAACCAGCGATCACCTCTACTACATGTTCACCGCAGGCGGCGCACCAGGAGAAGTTCACTCATACTTCAGTCCTTTCCAGTCGCCTATGGACGCTTTCGTGGCAGCTCAGGCACTGCTGTTTGATTTTGAAAACAGGCTTAGACTTGCAACGTTAACCGCGAACGAACCCTTCCTGTTCCATACGAAAGCGGGAAAAGAGAATTACACGGGCGTGATGTCGTGGAGTCTAAAAGGATTCTTAAAAGCGCTTAAAACAGTCGACATCAAAGCTGTGGATTTTCATAATCGTCGAGGAGACTTTGAAAGCTGGGCAGAACACTCACTGCAAGATGAAACTTTGGCGCATCAACTCAAAGAAATACAAGCCTCAAAGCTGAAGGGAGACGCACTCAGAAAAGCGGTTCTTGACGCGTCGAAGGAAAGGTTCAAGAAACTGAGCGAGCAGGTGCAGGCGGCAGTTAAGCTTTTCTGAGCAAAACTGGATGCGCATGCGTTTATAAGAGAAATCTACAATAGTCACTTGAAAGCGAGGTGCATGCGACATGAGAGAAGAACTTCCTTTCCCAGAAAAAGTTTTACAGACACTACACAACTTATGCGCAACCGCAGCGGATTTGGCTAGAAAAGGCGAAGAAGTGGCGCGAATTCTGCAACGCGACCAAGGAGAGATAGAGGGCATACTTGACAAGTACAAGTCTGAAGGGTTCGCCGAAAGCTTCTGTGATAATGAAGGAAAGAAACGGTATTATCTTAATGCAAGAGGAATAATCAAAGTTTGCTCGCTTTTCACGTAGTGAAAACTGATGCACGTCATAATTTTTTCGTGGGAATATCCGCCTAGAGTTGTGGGGAAACTCACGGATTACACAAGCGCCTTGGCAACGCAGTTGGTTAAGAACAAAGTTGAGACTCATGTTGTCACATACCACGATTCTCTGACTGGTGCTTCTGAAGAAGCAAGCGGGGTAAAGGTCATCAGAGTGGCAAATCCAGTTCACGCGCACATCGGCGTTTTAACATGGGATTTAACTTTAAATCAAGAGGTGGAACGTGCAGCGGCAAGCATCTACTACCACGCAAACAAGCAGATAGACCTCATAGACGTCTACGATTGGCATTTCATACCGGCTGCGGTGACTCTGAAAAGCGCGTTTGACATACCGTTTGTTTATTCTGTTGAAAGCTTGGAGGATCACCGTTCTCCAACAGCGGATACGCCTTACAGCATGTCCATAAAAAGCATTGAGTGGCTGGGCTTTTACGAAGCAAAAAAAGTTTGTGTCAAATCGGAGTGGATGCGGAACGAGATTGTTAGAATACATAATGTTCCGAAAGAAAAAATAGAGGTCATTGCGCCTAACGCGAACTCTTGGGTAAAAGACGTCTTGAAACTGTACAGAACTGTGGCTGGAGGCTTAAGCAACCAGTGAAACACGAATTAAACGTTATGATGTTCAGTTGGGAGTTTCCGCCAAGAGTCATAGGAGGAATATCACCTCACATCTTCTTCTTATCCAAAAGCCTAGCCAAAAACAACGTGAAAGTTCACGTGGTAACCTGCGATTTTCCCGGTGCACCTGCGCACGAAGTCATTGACGGAGTGGAAGTTTACCGTATAGATTCCTACAAGAACCCTGCACCAGATTTCGCCACGTGGGTTTACCTGATGAACCTGAACATGCAGAAGGAGGCTGCTACCATCGTGAACAAGTTGGGGAATAAAATTGATGTTTTCCACGCTCATGATTGGCTGGTTGCAACGGCAGGTATAGGGTTGAAGCATGTTTTCAGGAAACCGCTTTTGGTTACCATGCACTCTACGGAGATTGGGCGCAGGGATGGGCTTCACACGGACACGGAAAAGATGATTCATGAAACCGAAGCGTGGCTTACGTATGAGGCGTGGAAAGTGATCTGCTGCAGTGATTATATGGTTTCGCATGTTAAGTGGGCTTTTGGGCTTCCAGAAGATAAGTTGGTTATGGTTCCTAACGGCGTGAACCCTCATGTTTACGAGGGCATTGAGAAGGAAGACTTGAAGTCGTTCCGAGCCAAGTTCGCGTTGCCTGAAGAGAAAATCGTGCTTTACGTTGGCAGGCTCGTTTACGAGAAAGGCATCCACGTTTTAGTCAACGCTGCGCCTAAAATCTTGGAGAAGATCAACGCCAAATTCATAATCGTTGGCAGCGGTTACATGAAAGAGCAGCTGCTGAACATAGTTAAAAGCATGAAGCTGGAGCATAAAGTGCTTTTCTTGGGTTTCGTAGACGATGAGACTTTGCTTAGGTTGCAGAAGTGCGCTGATGTCTCTGTGGTGCCGTCATTGTTTGAGCCGTTTGGCATTGTGGCGTTGGAGGCGATGGCGGCGAAAAGCCCAGTTGTAATATCTGACACAGGCGGTTTATCGGAAATTGTTGATCACGATTTAACAGGCGTTAAAGCTTACCCGAACAGCCCTGATTCGCTTGCATGGGGAATAACGAAAGTTCTGCTGGATGAAAACTACATGCGTTACATCAGAGAAAACGCGTACAAGAAAGTGCAGGAGAAATACGACTGGGAAAGAATTGCGCAGCAGACAAAGCAGATATACAAAGCCGTTTTAGGCGAGTACTCCAAAAGCTTCTGGGCGTAAGAACGCTAGAGTTGTTTTCAGTTGTTCTCTAGTGCTCTGAGGCGGTACCCCCTCCCTTTTAAATAGACTGAACCTTTCCTGCATGCTAATGGCTGCGGAAAACGCCAATACGGACCTACCCCCTACTGTTTTCTGCAAGCTATTTCTATTAGGATCCAAATAGGCTTGTCAAGAAACCTTGACTAAGCGAGTGCAGGGTTAGTCAAGAAAGTTTGACTAAAAAACGCTGTTTCGGGCTTGTTTAGTCAAGAAACCTTGATAAAAACGCTTTTTACAGCCAAAAAACCCAGTATCACACAGGGATTGCACTTGAAAAGGAAAACTCTGGTAGCAACTTTCATTTCAGTCCTTTTATTCGCAGTTATAGCTGAGGCAGTGTTTGGTAATCTGGCAATAGCAAATCCTATTGGCGCGCTTTTTCCTCATGACCCTAAGCCCAAAATCACAGTACTGTTACCAAGGAATAATACAGTATACAACAGAGCTAGTTTTTATCTAATGTTCACTGTGGACTTATCTGAATGGTATAATTATGACTCTTCGATGAATAAAGAAATACTGCCCCTCTCTTCCTTTGGGCCAATAACGTATTATGTAGACGGAGTGTTTGCAGGGCAAATGCATGGGCAGATATCTAAAAAACCTTACAATCTCACGGTCACCCTGAATGAACTGGATGATGGACTGCACAGTGTGGAAGTCAAGGCTAGCACCAGCGGTGAATACTGGAGTACAACTTACATGCCTGATGGACCTTCTACTCACAAGACTAATGGTGTAACAAGTGGTTCTTCTGGCTTGACCTATTTTTCAGTAGATACAATTGTTCCCACAATATCCATTCTGTCATTGGAAAACACAACATATCATGAGAAAGATGTCCAATTAAACTGCCAAGTGGATGAGAACGTTGCTGAAATAGCATACAGCTTAGATGGACAGCAAAAAACGGCTACCACTGCCAAAACAAT
>CAZUHG010000008.1:0-32139 GCA_964620515.1 uncultured Candidatus Bathyarchaeia archaeon | reverse complement strand
AGGGCGCGGGTTCCACCTGATCCCATTCCGAACTCAGAAGTTAAACCGCGTTCCGTTCCCCGCTGTAGTGTGGTCTTCGGCCACGTGAACCTGGGAAAGCTGGCAGCCCACTTCAACACTTAAATTCGCGGAGAGACTTAGCCAACATTTATAACTAAGCGCTAATAGTTTTTGGAAGAGTGGTGAAACCGTGGTCATGTTAGCAGCAGTTCAAGTCCTAACAAACCTGTTTGGAGGTACAGGCGACAGTATATCGCAGATTTTGAGTATGCTATTCTACGTAGTTTTCATAGTTTTCCTGTTTTACGGGCAAAGAATCCAGATGTACGTGATGATCCGAGAAGTTGAAGGATCACTTTACAAACTGAAGTACATAAAAGAAGAAGGAAGAAAAATCGCCATAGAAACCATAAAGACAATTGGCAAGCCCCAAACTGACCCCTCCGCTAGGGTTGACCGCTACTTAGAGTATTTCACAATCTCGCCGCAGAACATGGACCCTGCAGGCATAGTTTACAAACTTGACCACATCCTCGACGTAAGAGATACTCGCCTTAAAGACGAAGTAAAACTTATGGCGCCTGCAAGTGACGAAGTTCAAATTAACAATTTAGAGAACACTCTGGAAGCGGCGATGGCACTTAATTACATTTACAAGGTTGTACGGCACTATTACATTCAAGGCAAGAAAACGCTAAGCCTCTACGTTATAATGCAGTTGCAGATGATACTGCCTCTGGTTATGAAAGAAGCCGAAGCATACGCCAGCGCGCTAAAAGCTTTCGCTGACGGTCAGCCGATAGGCGACGGCGCTGGCCCGTTGGTGGCTGCAAGACTTATGCATGGTTACGAAACGCGCAAAGTGCCGAAAGACTGTGTCGTAGCAACTGTGCCCATAGAAGGCCGCACCGCCTTAATCATAAAGGCTGAAGGTCCGGGAGGAAACGTGGGTAAACCTGGTGACGCGGTGGAAGCAGTTATAGCTGAGAATAAGGGAAAAATCGCTAATGTAATAATGATTGATGCTGGTTTAAAGCTTGAAGGCGAAACTGTCGGCGAAGTCGCTGAGGGCATAGGCGCAGCAATTGGCGGACCAGGCGTTGACCAGTTCAAGATTGAAGAAGCCGTTGTGAAATATCAGATTCCACTTAACGCGGTGATAGTTAAGGAAGATATTGGTGACGCGGTTTCTCCGATGCGAAAGGAAATTTCAGATTCAGCTGACAAGGTCATTGAACGTGTGAAAAACGTTATCTTGGAACGAACTAAAGAAGGTGACAAAATAATAATCGTTGGTGTTGGCAACACCATCGGAATCGGGCAATAGGAGGAAAAACGGAAATGACTGAACAAACATCACCTGCAACCACCAAAATCTCAACTTACCTTATGATTATTGTGCTAACAGTTTTAGCATTGTCAATAGTGGCACTTATATTGTCTGTTAACGCCTTCCTCGTGGGAAATGAGGTTATAGCGGGATACTTGCTGATTATAGGTTTCATCGCTATGGCCCTGTCGGTTTACGTGCTGTTCCAATCACGAAAGCGTATAACGAGCATGAAAATTGATGCCCCAAAAGTTATGACTACAGTTGAATGCAAAAAATGCAACTTTAAAAGTGTCAGGGAATTTCAGCGCGGCGACTTCGTGTTCAAAGAGCTTGAAGCATGCCAAAAATGCAACGATAAAATGATGATAACAGCCATCTACAAGGAAGTTAAAGAAAAAGAGAAAACTTACGGCGTCTAAGTTAAAACTTCACAGCCGTTTTCTGTTATGAGCACCGTATGCTCAGCCTGAGTAACGGGTTTTCTGCTTACTTCAACGAACACGGGATAGCCCATAATGGTCTTCGCTTTGCGTAATTCTTTGAAGGCTTCATGATGTCGGTCTGCGGGTACTACGTTTTTTAGCCAACGTTCAGCGAAGGGCAAGGTTCTGAAATTTGCTTCAATGTATTCCAGAAGCTGTTTTGCATGTGGATTCTTCACCGACTTGGCTTTAAGCAAACGGAAAATCGTGACTTCTGGGCTGTTTTCAACTCGGCCAACGGCGTCTGGAAGAGTGACGAAAGGCTCTATTGCGTAGATTTCGCCAGCTTTGACTTTTTCAAAGGATAATTGCATGACATTGGGGATTGAGGTTCCCGCATGGATTAGGTATCTTCCTACTGAATGTCCTGTTAGGTTTGAGATGGGTTTGAAACCGCGGTTCTTTACGGCTCTTTCTATTAGCAACCCAATCTGTGATATAGCCATGTCTGCGTGAATGTTTTCGATAGCTACGGCTAAAGCGTGCTCCGCAGCACTTTGCATACTGCTGTACTGGGAGTCGAAGCATACAGTGCATGCTGTGTCCGTCACGTATCCGTCCACGTGGACACCTATGTCTACTTTTACCACAGCTTTTTCTGGGATTTTCCGCACGTCGTTTGGTGGTGACGTGTAATGGGCGGTCACCTCGTTTATGGAGACGTTGCAGGGGAAAGCGGGTTTGCCGCCTTTTTCGCGGATAAGCATTTCAGCTTTCTCGCAAACTTGTATTATGGACATATTTTCGCGCACGAATTTTCTCATTTCTTCTCGTGTTTCGCGAAGAATTTTTCCTGATAACCGAAATTTTTCTAAGACTTCTTTATCATAATGGTTCATTGACGTTTCACTTCGCTTTTGCACGGCGTTTTTTGATGTGAAAGATAGTTAGTTGCACAAATTAAGTTTTAGCATTAAAGTTGAGCAGTTTACTGTGTTAAGGAAAAGCCTTAGAGGTTAAGGCGTGTAGACCTTCTGGTCAAGAGTTGCAAAAATGTTTCCGCCCAAGTGATAAAGCATCCGCGCCTTTTCGATGTCATACTTGTCTGTGAAAGTGTCTTTGTCAGCGTAGGCTTCGATGATTTCGCCGACGAAAACTGTGTGGTCGCCAGTTGTGAATTGGCTGTGCAGTTTACATTCTAAGTGTGCTATGCACTCTTTTATTATGGGTGCTTTTACTTTTCTGGCTGGCAACGGCGTCAAGCCTGTTTCAGTGAACTTGTCTTGGTTTTCGCCGCTGGTTCTGCCGCAAGCCAATGTTTCCTTGACTATGTCCACTGTTGGGATGTTGATTACGAATTCTCGTGTTTCCTCGATAAGCGCGTGCGAGTACCTGTTAAACCCCATGCTTATTGCAACCAGCGGGGGATTATGGGAGGTGGGCATCGCCCAAGCTAAGGGCAAAACATTTGGCTTTCCAACTTTCCCAACGCAGGAAACGAGAACCGTGTGCATCGGGTGCAGAAGCCTGTAAGCCGACGAAATTTCAACGCTGATTTTTTCTGACATAAAAGTCGCCTTAACTACTGGTTTCTTCAGCTCGGCACTCGAAAATTACGTCTCCATCAAAATACCTGCCCACAATTTCAGGCAGATTATGGTTAAAACAATGTATCTGCAGTTCAGGATTATTTGGCTGATAGTGAGGTTCAAGCAAAATCAGACATTTTTTGGTCACACGACAGATCTCTGAAACTGCTTTTTCAATCTTGTTAGGGGGAATATGCAAAAGCACAGTTCTCGTAAAAGCAGCATCAAAACTCTTGTCAGGCAAAGGAATGCGATTAGTTATATCAGCAAACACAGCTTCTTTCAATCCACTTCTCTTGATGCTCTCAAGAGAAAAATCCAGCCCCACATAACCGGGTACATCCCTAAGCACCGCTTTTCCACAGCCCACATCAAGAAATGTTTTACACTGATTCTTCACCATCAAGTTCTCCAACCACTTAATCATTTTTTGCCGGTTATTTTCCGTCCACTCATCGTCTCTGAGCCCAAGTTTCCATCGTGAATCCCAATACATCTGCGCATTTCTGTAACCCCTCACATATTTCAGAAATACTCGTTTGGCTAACTGTGATAGCCCCTTCGTTTCCTTACTCATACTTTTTGCTCCTCCTAATATGGTCAGTCTCGAACATTTTTAAAACTTCCCCAACTTGAAAAAGTGTTTTCATCCCCATCACTTTATCCATGATGCCCACATGCCCCTGCAACCTCAGTCAACTCTTCACTTCTTTTTTGTCGTCTGCTTCATAGGTCTTGTTTCTATCCAGGATTGTGCTTCACTTGAAAAGTATCTACTAAAGGTTGCTTCAATTAGACGACAAATGTCGCTCTGCAAGACTTATGTCAATTAATCAGTTGGTCTTTGTTTAGGAAGCATAAACAATGAAGCCACGTACACGTTCTATTGAAAGTTCTAACGTTTTATATGGTATTCTTCAATGGTGTCTTTTGCTTTTTCTCGTTTTTTACGGTGCTCTTCAAGGAACTTGTTGAGTCTCTCTACCAAATCTTTTTTGCATTCGCCGCACAGCATTTCGCCTGTCTTGCATCTATGCTCTCTTTCCACGAGTTTCTTGTCGTCTTCCTCGAACAGGTAAACGTAGTACTGGAAAACCGAGCACACTGTTGGGTCAGCTCCTGTTTTCCGCTGTTCCGCGGCTGTGCCTTTGCCTCCTGTGAACGCGTTCCAAATCTTCTTTTTCACTACATCTGGCGGGTCCATGGTGAAAATGGAGGTTTCGGGTTCAGAAGCACTCATTTTTCCGCCTGGTCCTAAACCTGGGAGAAAGCGGCAGTGAATTTGCGCTGGCTTATAATAGCCAAGCTTCTGCGCTATATCTCGGGTGACGCGCCAATACGGGTCTTGGTCTATGGCTGCGGGAATCAGCGCGGGCACGTTTTCACCTGTTAACTTCTTATGAATGAAGCACGGAGCCGCTTGTATGGCAGGCCAGAATATCCAGCCTATGTTTGTGCTGTCTTGAAACCCGAAGGTTGCTTTCGCAGTGGAGTACGTGATGCGTTTTGCGGCTTCCAAGGTGATGTCATAAAGCAAGTTCATATCTTCAACGTCGTAGATTATGAAGGTGTTTTCAGGTTTAAAGCCCAAGGCGATTAAGTCTAGGGCGTTTTCGTAAGCGTACTTCCGTGTTTGCGGGAGAGTCGCCTCGTCGTCGATGAGGAATTTCTCGTCATCGGTCATCTGGAAATAGAGGCGCGTGCCAAATTTTTCCTGCAGGTGCCGCGTGAAAATCCATGGTACAAGATGGCCTATGTGCACTGGTCCTGAGGGACCTCTGCCCGTGTACAGCACAAATTTTGTTCCTTTTTCGTAAAGCTCCAGCACCGTGTCCAAGTCACGGTGGGAAAAGAACAAGCGCCTTTGAAGCTGAAGGTGCAGTTTACCCGTGTGCCCTGCTATCTTTTTGAGCAGCGCGTCTGTCAGCGGCTGAGTGCCGAACTCGCGGATTAAGCGTTCATAGTCTACTTTGCCCTTTACTTCCCAGGGCGTGACAACCATCTCGTTTTCTCCATTGTTGGACGAAACCGTCTAAATCACCCGAATCTTTTTAACAAGAGAGAATCTCTTAGGTCATATATCTTTTTTTGCAACTTGCGTGAAATATTCCTCTTCGGTTGCTTGCAAACAATGTTTTTTTCAATTTCTTTAGGCTAAATACTCTGTAGTTTCTTACGTGATATTACGGTGATAACGGTTATTAGGTTAAAGCGATTTGTATTGGGAGCGATAGGAAAAATGGTGCGTTTAATTGAGCAATGACGCGGCTATCAGTGTGAAAAACCTCATTAAACAATATGGTGACTTAATAGCAGTTAGCGACATTTCTTTTGACGTTAAACGTGGCGAGATTTTCGCTTTTCTAGGTCCAAACGGGGCAGGTAAAACCACCACTGTGGAGATTTTGGTGGGGCTTCGGAAACCCACGAGTGGCGGAGCTAGTGTGCTCGGGTTTGACATAGCCAAAGACGGGAAGGAAATTAAGAAGCGCATCGGCGTCTTGCCTCAGAGCTTCAACACTTACGACAGGCTTACTGTGAAAGAGAACATTGAGTATTTCGCAGGTCTGTTTGACAGCAACCCAGACGTTGACGGCTTAATCAAGCTTGTTGATTTGGAGGATAAGACGAAAGAGCAGTTCAAGAACCTGTCTGGCGGCTTAAAACAGCGGTTGGGAATAGCGGTGGCTTTGGTTAATGATCCAGAAATGGTTTTCTTAGACGAGCCCACATCAGGTTTAGATCCGAAAGCGCGTCATGGCGTTTGGCGTCTAATTGAAGATTTACATCACAAAGGTAAAACGGTGTTTTTGACCACGCACTACATGGAGGAAGCTGAGGCGCTTGCCGACCGCGTGGGCATAATTCACAACGGCAAGATTGCAGCCTTAGATGAGAAAGACAAGCTTATTGCAGAGCACGGAAAGAAGAACCTGCTTGTTCTGAGGAAGGCGGACCCGAAAGCGGTTGCGGTAATTGGCACGCTTGGTTTGAAGGCGAAATATGACGAAGGCGAAGGCGACGTTACCATCAATTTGAACCATGCCATTGCGGTTTCAGATATAATGCAGGCGTTAAGCGCTGCACATGTTTCCTACTCGGAACTGCAGTTGAAACGTTCAAGTCTTGAAGACGTGTTTCTTAACCTCACGGGTGAAGAACTTGGAAGGGAGGAAACTGCTTGATGCGCCACATATTGTTGGATTTGAAGGCGTGTCTCAAAACTTTTGCTCGGAACAAGAGCACCATTTTCTGGACCCTTGCGTTTCCATGTGTGCTGATCCTCATATTTGGCGCGATTTTCAGCCAATCAACTATGCGGAATGACTTGTACGTGCAGAATCAGGATTTGGTGGATGGCGAGGCTACTTACTGGTCTAATCAGATAATCAGCATTCTGGAGGAGACAGACGCGTTTAGCATCAAGATGGTTGACGTTTCCCTCAATGCAACCGACTACGCTCTTGAGAATAGACTGGACAGCCTGCTTATAATTCCTCAAGGGTTTAATGATTCAGCTAACATGGCACTTTTCACTGGTGGCGGCTCAAGTGCGAACATGACTTTCGTTTATGACCAGTCATCTTCCTCGTCAGCTGTCGTGCAAAGCATAGTCTTGGGAATTGTTGAGAGGATGAACTTCGAGTTTTCTAACGGTAGAAACTACCTTGTTGTTGAAGATTTGACTATTGCGCCTCAACGTTTCAGCTTCATCGACTTCTTCATGCCTGGCGTTATAGGGATGACCGCGATGACGACAAGCATATTCACTGCTGTCTCGACTAGCGCCAGATTCAAGGAGAACGGCGTGTTCCATAAGCTGGCGACGACGCCGTTGAAACGTTACGAGTGGATTCTTTCGCGAACAATATTCAACATTCTCGTTTCCTATCTTGGCATGGTGGTTATGCTCGCCATAGGCATGTTGGTGTTTAACATGACGATTACGGTGGATGCGGTATCTTTAGTGATGGTGGCGATGGCTTCGCTGCTGTTTTCAGGCATAGGCATGATAATCGCACGGTTCGTTAAGGATCCAGATGGCGCTGATGCAGCGGCAAACGTCATAACTTTCCCGATGATGTTCCTGTCAGGCACGTTCTTCGAATTAAGCCAGATGCCTCAGTTCCTGCAAGCGATAGCCAAAGTTCTTCCACTCACCTACGTCAGCGAAGGATTAAGGGCAGCGATGATTTTCGGTCAAGCTGACACTGCCCTCTTGAA
Organism: uncultured Candidatus Bathyarchaeia archaeon; assembly: GCA_964620515.1. Taxonomy (GTDB): domain Archaea; phylum Thermoproteota; class Bathyarchaeia; order Bathyarchaeales; family Bathycorpusculaceae; genus CAZUHG01. The sequence goes on along the minus strand of CAZUHG010000008.1, from coordinate 24,571 downwards.
CACTTTGCTCATCAGTGTAATGGGCGTCATCTCCATCACGGTGGGGTCGCTGATTACGAAGTGGGAAAGTGATTAGCCTCTAGAATGACCTGCTTCAAGCTTTGTGTTGCGGTCTCAGCAGAGGCATTGTCTGTTAACAGAAGTAACTGCGTATCAACATGCTTTTATTAGCGGTGTTAGAACTACAATAGCAAAAATGTGTATTGAATTAACGAAGGCATAATATAATGGCAGACCTAAGAGCTAACGAACGAGAAATACTCTTCGTTTTACAAAAGCTCAGCGGCAGCGCTTCAGTGGAACAATTACTCAGCGAAACCAAGTTATCTGACGCTGCGGTCATGCGTGCAGCTTTGACTTTGCAAGAGAAAAACCTCGCCAAGATACACGCAAAACTGGAAACTGTAATCAGGCTGAACGCTGAAGGAAAACTCCATGCCGAAAACGGCTTGCCAGAAAGACGCTTGCTCAACGCGGTAATTGCGCTCGGCGGAAAAGCTCCCTTAAGCAAAGCTGCTGAAAAGGCTGGTTTGGAAGAGCAGTTTGTGCAGATAGCATTAGGTTGGGTTCTGCACAAAAAATGGGCTACCTACGATTCAAAAACGAGCACTCTGCACGCACAATCAGCGCCAGAAGAAGACAGCGACGAAACACTGCTTAAAGAATTATGCGACTCCGAAGAGATAGTGTCATCCAGCGATTCCCTAGCAACAGAAATTTTGCAGATTGCTGCTCAAACGTTGAAGAAAAGGAAACTGTTGACTGTTGACGATAAAATTCGACGGGTTCTTGAGATTACAGACGCAGGCAAACAAGCGATATGTGATCGCATGTTGAAGGGCAGAACTGCCGCTGAGGAAGTGACGCAGCTCACGCCAGACCTTATAATTACTGGTAAATGGCGAACTACAAAACTTCAAAAATACAACATCCAAGCGCCTGTGGCTAAAACTTGGCCTGGAAAAAAGCATCCTTACCTGAGTTTCCTTGAAGAGGTCAAAGCTAAACTGGTCACTCTGGGCTTCAAGGAGATGACTGGCACAAAAGTTGAAACGTCCTTCTTTAATTTTGAAGCGTTGTACACGCCGCAAGACCATCCAGCACGCGAAGTTGACGGCATATACTTCGTCAAAAACCCGCAGTTCGGCGACATAACCGCATACGAGAAAGCAGTGGCAAACGTGAAGGCTACGCACGAGAACGGGTGGATAACTGGTTCAACAGGATGGGGTTACAAATACTCAAAGCAGGAGGCAAAGCGTCTGTTCCTTAGGGGTCACGGCACATGTCTCAGCGCAAGAACGCTGTTGAGCAAGGAACTGGAAGTTCCCAGCAGGTACTTCTCAATAGCTCGCTGCTACAGACCTGAAGTCAACGATAAAACGCACCTGAACGAGTTCAACCAAGTTGAAGGCATAGTAGTAGATGAGAAACTCACGCTTAGAGACCTGTTGGGAGTGCTAGCCAAGTTCGCGATTGAAATCGCAGGCGCAGACAAAGTGCGCTTCAAACCTGACTATTTTCCGTTCACTGAGCCAAGTGTTGAGCTAAGCGCCTACAAAAAGGGTTACGGGTGGATCGAGTTTGGTGGTTCAGGGATTTTCAGACCCGAAGTAACTTTGCCATTGGGCATTAAGGTGCCTGTTATCGCTTGGGGCTTGGGTGTGGACCGCTTGTTTATGATGCGCGCAGGCATTGACGATATTCGCAGTATTTTCAGTCAAGACCTTGATTGGCTGAGGAGGAAAAAGGTGGCGTAACATGCCGACAATAGACGTGGATTGTGCCGAGTTGGAAAAGCTGCTTGGCTGGACTTGGCAAGGCGACATGGAAAAGCTGGATTGGCTTTTAGCGTTTGTTAAGGGCGAAGTGAAGCTTTACAGCGAGCAGGAAGGCGTCGTGAGCGTTGAGCTGAAGGATACGAATCGTCCTGACTTGTGGAGTGCCGAGGGTTTAGCTCGAACGTTACGCGGTTTCCTGAACCTTGAGAAGGGACCAAGGCGCTATGCGGTTGGCAAGCCCATATTGGATATCCATGTTGCTGCTCAGCTTAGCAAGATACGTCCTTTCATTTGCTGTTCAGTCGTCAAGAATGTGAAGCTTACGGATGTAGTTATTCGTGGGCTTATGCACCTGCAGGATAAGCTTGATCAGACTTATGGGCGAAACAGGCAGAAAACGTCCATTGGAATTTACGATTTTAATTTGATTTCTCCACCGTTGAATTACGCTGTGGCTGAGCCAAGTGCCATCAGTTTTGCTCCGCTTGGTTTTGAGGAAGAGATGGATTTGGCGGAGATTTTGGAAAGGCACCCGAAAGGTGTGGAGTACGGTCACATAGTTAAAAGGCATAGTGTTTATCCGATTTTGTTGGATTCGAAGCGTAAGGTGTTGTCTTTTCCGCCAGTTATAAACTCGAATGATCTGGGCAAGGTCACGGAAGAAACGCCAAACGTGCTTGTGGAGGTCACTGGCACCATGCACCAAACCGTGCTTAACACACTGAATTTGGTGACGTTGGCGTTGATTGACCGAGGTGGCAAGGCTTATGCTGCGACAGTGCGTTATCCTGATGACGCGTTTTACGCTGTAAAACAGGTTGTGACTCCTGATTTCGGCAGTAAGCGGATGGATTTGAGTGTGGGCTATGCGAACAAGATGTTGGGGTTGCAGCTTACTGCTGAGCGGATGGCGGAGTTGCTTTTGACAGGTGGTTTAGGCGTTGAAAAGGTCAGCGGAGACAGCGTTTCTGTGCTTGTTCCATGTTACCGTGTTGACGTGATGCATCAGGTGGATTTGGTGGAGGACATCGCCATTGCTTACGGGTACAATAATATTGAACCGCTTTGGCGTGAACTGCCCACAACTGGCGGTGAGAAGCCTGAACAGCGGCTGATTGATGTTGCACGCGAGTTTATGGTTGGGTTGGGCTTTCAGGAGATTTTAACTTACACTTTAACCAGTCCAGAAAACCTTTTCGACAAGATGAACTTGAAAAAAACGCGTATCGTGGAAGTGGCTAATCCGAAAGTGGTGACTCTGTCGTGTTTGCGGAACTGGCTGTTGCCGAGCTTGATGGAGTTTCTTGGAAATAACCAGTCGGTGGAGTTTCCGCAGAAAGTCTTTGAGTTGGGCAAGGTTACGCTTTTGGACGAGACGAGGGAGACGAAGACTCGGGATGAAGACTGGCTTGCAGCTGCTGCAACACATCCAAACGCCAACTTCAGCGAAGTCAAATCTGCGCTGGACGCGTTCTTTATGAATTTGGGCGTGGATTGGCAGATAAAAGAAACAGCGCATCCGAGCTTTATTGAGGGCAGAGTTGGTGCGGCGACAGTTAAGGGGGTGAACGTGGGTGTTTTGGGTGAAGTTAATCCGCAAGTGTTGGAAGCGTGGAAACTTGAAAATCCAGTAGCTGCCTTCGAAATAAACATGCATGAAATAATCAAGCGCAAGTTGAAGAAGTGACTAGAGAACGGGAACATGGGCAAATCTGAGGAAGTTCAAGACGAATCTTTGAAAAGAGAAGCGAATAAGAGAAAGGCGAGACTGAGAAAAAGGGGACCTTACCGAAAAGCACACGCAAACTGGTGAAGAGCTTAGATACTGTTATGCTTGGTGCAGTCTATAGCCCCTTATTTAAAGGAAACAACATGGTTTTGGCTGCGGAAAGCGCCAATAGTGACCTACCCCTATAGGTTTCTGCATTGATTGGCTATTAGGCTCCAAATATGATGGTGCTTGGTTAGTCAAGAAAATTTGAGTCAATATTTCTTTACAAAAACCCTTTTCTCTTCGAGAAATTCTTGGTATTCATGGGCAGATGCTGTGCAAGTAAAACAAGGTTTAAGCCAACTAGACCAAAAAAGAGTTGGAATACTGCTGATAGCAATACTTGCAATTATTTTAATCAGTTTTCTTTTTGCGCCTATAATTCCGGTTCAAGGTACCATAACAGAAAACAGAATAAAAAAGACACTATTCTACTACAAAGCGCATTTTGCTTCATCTGGTTCTGGTTCGCATTACGTTGATTATGTTAACGTAACTAATTATGATCGCATAGGAGCCACTTTTTCGGTTAAAATGAATAAAGCTTACGTTACTTTCAGCTTTAGAGACGGCTTTGGAGTAACAGTCGAGGATCAAACAACGCAATCTATGTTTATTGCACCTAAATATAGTGGAATTTTTAAGGTTCCACAAAGTTGGGGACACTTAAATGCAAGCGGTAGTACTGGTAGAACATTAATTTACGAGGTTACTGTACCACCCATACTAGTGAAGCATAATGTTACCAAAACAGAATATAAATCGATAATAAACATAATTGAAGACAACCTTACTTGAAGAAAGAAAACTAAATTTTAATCTAGCCAACCAACCAAAAACACATGCCAAAGGGCTAAAAGGAATTTGCTCAAGAGAAGCGTACATTGTTCAGCACATATGTGACTTCAGTTCATGGCAAAAATGTGCGCTTGCGCTAAAGTGTTATATTTGTTTTCACATTATTCTTTAACGGGGAGAATAAGATTGTTAGGTTCAGAATTTCTGTTATCGTTAGGCTTGTGGTTTGTCCGAGCTTTCGTTTCAAGCCTCATTTGCCTGTTGATCGGATATGTTGGAATTAGATGCATCACAATTATGACGACGAAGATCAAAGAGTTCGAAAGCATCAAAGGCAACTCTTTAGCAACGGGTCTTTTTGTCGGCGGCTTCTTCATTTACGCTGGCTTGGTTGTCTATGGTTCAATGGTTAATCCTTTCTTCCTTTCTCAGTCAGTGACTATTGGCGCATACTTCAACCTGCAACGGCTCCTCGTTGTAATTATCAGTTTCTTCGTAAGCCTGCTCTTCGGCGGCATGTTCTATCTGATTTTCGCCAAACTCACACCTTTCGGCATTGACTTAGACGACATCAACAAGCATCCCTTGGCTGTTGGAAGCTTCCTCTTCTGCTATGAGGTGTTCTTGGGGCTTATTATGTTAGCAAGCTTGACCATTCCCATAGGATAGCTGAGGACAGCAAATGACCACCAAGCATCTTCTAATGCTATTCGCTCTTCTCAGTGTCTTGGTACTTTCTCAGAGCCAAGCTGCCACTGGACTTCCAGCCTCAAGCTTCACTCGCAAGGAAGGCGATTGGTACGATAATTGGGGAATAAACAGAAACAGTTACGCGGGATCTGACGGCTACTTGCCCAGCCTTGCGACTGAAACGCTCGGCGAGAACAAAGAGCGGGCTTACAGTATCGGCGAGTGGTTTCAAGATAACTATCCAGTTGAAACAGACAGGGCAGTTGCTATTTTGAAGTATGTTCAAACGTGGACGGAGTATGGATATGATGGCGATAACGTCGTTAGGGATGACGCCCCTCAAGAAGAGTGGGCATGGAACGCTGATGAGATGGCGCACGCCTTCAATGAAAACACGGGCGTTAAGGCAATCGGCGACTGTGAAGACATGGCTTTCCTGTGCGGAACAATCTATGTCGGTGCAGGTTTTGACGCTGCCATCATCGATGCCCCCGAGCATTGTGCTTTACTGATTTGGCTTCCCGAGTTCTCAAACGCAAACAACTATTGGGACCTTTCAGATGACGGCAGAGACGCTGGCTGGATATGGGTGGAAGCCACGGGCAGCTCTAACCCTCTCGGCTGGACTCCTCCAGACTTCGAAAACGGCGAATGGACCGCGTACGCTATCGGTGATTTGAACTTTATTGCTGAACCCGAACAAACTCAGCCAACCCCAATTTCGATTGACCTAGAACTTCTGATGGCAATTGCTGTGGTAGTATTTTCAATCATAATTGGTCTTCTGAAGGCGCGCCGACGCTGAGTTCAGCTTGGTTTCTTCTTTTTTGCTTCTTCTATCTTTTTTGCCATTTCGTAATCAAGAAGAAGCGGAGCGTTACCTTTGGAAGGTCTGTTGCCGCTTGCAACGTAAACAGTGCCTGCAGTGTAAACAGACGCGCTTTCAGCGGATGCCGAGACGATTCCAGCCATCAAATTCTTAGCCTTGTCAATTGGCATGGACTGGGGGAGAGCAGTTGAGTCGTAGAATATTTTCCATTCTGTTTCATTTTTTTGTGGTGTTCCAACAGCGAAGAAAAGCAGTTTCTTGTTAAAACTTGCTTCGACAACCTTAATGTCAGGGGTGTCTATCAAAAGACAAGTTTCAAGAGGGTTCTTTCCCTTTTCCCACCCGCTTAGCCATTTTGGACGCTGCATAAGCACCAAAGTTTATAATCGTCTTTTCTTTAATAAAGCATCTTTCCGTTGCCATTCAACAGGATTGATTCGACGGATTTGGTTGGATTAACATTTAATGCCCCACATGCGTATAGCTGGTTCATAAATATTAATTAGTAGCATTTCCAAAAGAAAGTAAAAAGGTGAAATTGAAATATTTGAACAGGTTGGCTTAGTTGGCAATGCGCTCATCTTGCTTGTTTCTGTGCTACTGTTGGTCATAGGTAGTGAGGTGACAATAAGGAATTCAGTTAAAGTCTCGGACATAACAGGGTTCGGAAAAACAACCATCGGCTTCATCCTTGTAGGTTTCGCCACATCTCTGCCCGAGCTCAGCGTCTCCATCTTCGCAGTTGCCAACCCTGCAAACGTCGGCGTTTCAATAGGAAACGTGTTAGGCTCTAACATAGTGAACATCGCCTTTATTCTAGGCGTGTGCATTCTGATAATCGTGTTAGGACACCCTAAATCCCCGAAGTTTCTCCTAAACTTAGCTAAGGAGGAACTGGGAAACCTTCAATTTGGGCTTTTCATCGCTTCAATAATACCGCTGGCTTTGCTTTACATAGGATATGCAAGCCGATTCATCGGTGTAATCTTGGTTGGCATTTTCGTTTTCTACATGATCCAGTTGGCAAGAACCAATAGAGCAAGCGCAGCAGGTCCCTTGCCTTCTGATAGACGCAAACTCCGAAGTTATGCCTCATTCGCGGTCGCAGGTGCCGCAATAGTAATTGCAACTGCATTCTTTATTATTGAATCAGCCACCACAATTGCTGTTGGCGTCGGAATACCCCCAGTCGTCATAGGTGCCACAATAATTGCTTTTGGAACAAGCATACCAGAACTGGCCACAAGCATCAGTTCCGTGCGAAAAGGGCATTTTGACTTGGCGCTTGGCAACATCGTCGGAAGCGGTTTCATCAACATTACGCTTATCCTTGGCGTAGCCTTGATTGCGTCGCCTCTAAACGTCAGCATTTCCGCGTTCTCAAATATGGTGCTCTTCTCGCTTATCGTGAACCTCTTCTTATGGTATTTCGTGGGCAGCGGAAAAATAAGCTGGAGAGACGGCGCATTATTCCTGATTCTTTATGCAGCGTTTCTGGTGATAAGCTTCGGAGGCTACAGCACCCAAGGAACCCCCTGAGCTTCGAGAATCTCCGTGCTCTAACTTTTGTTAGTCAAGAAAACTTTTCGAATTCTTTTCTTTTTAGAAGACTGCTCTACGCTAGAATGATAACAACGAGAAACATCACTACCGCCACCAAATGTTAGTCATCTATTTCCGTCCGAGAAACGCGGTTTATGTCAAGCTTAAATATGCGCGGATGGTTCAGTTACTTATCGTTTAAGGAGTTTTGAGTGATGCCTGCAATAGAAGTTGGCAGAGTATGTGTAAAAATGGCTGGTCGCGAGACTGGAAAGAAATGCGTCATAGTTGATGTCATGGACAAAAGCTTTGTTCTGGTAACTGGACCAAAAAAGGTAACTGGCGTAAAACGCCGACGCGTCAACATTAACCATGTTGCGCCCACGGAAGATGCACTCCAGATTAAAAGAGGAGCTTCTGACGAAGAGGTAACTCAAGTAATAGAGGCTGCTGGCAAACTGGACGACATGGCTGCGACTGCGAAACCAATGTAAACTCTTAATATACTTCAACTTTCTTTTTCTACACTTTAAGGAGAACTAAAACTTGCCTAGAACAGCCCCTCCATGGGAAACCACGCGGGAACTGCGGATAAAAGCAGAAGACACCACAAACCCCAAGCACGGTCACAAACCCAGTGAAAGACCAGCCGCAGAGTACATACGCTACGGCGTAATAAACCTGGACAAAACCGCTGGTCCAACAAGCCACGAAGTCGCCGCGTGGGTAAAAAAAATCCTGCACTTACAGCATATAGGTCACGGCGGAACCTTGGACCCGAAAGTCACAGGCGTCCTGCCAATCACGCTTGAAGAATCCACGAAAATCGTTCAGGCGCTTCTTCACAGCGGCAAAGAATACGTTTGCGTGATGAAACTTCACGGAGACGCCGAGGAAGAACGCGTTAGAAAGGTTCTGGAAGAGTTCCAAGACCTGATTTACCAGCGACCTCCACTTCGCGCTTCGGTTAAGCGGCAACTGCGCACCAGACGCATCTACTACAACGATTTCATTGAGATGAACGGGCGAAACGTTCTTTTCAAAGTCGGCTGCGAGGGCGGAACGTACATACGCAAACTCTGCTACGACATCGGAGAAATCCTAGGCGCCGGCGCCCACATGCAAGAGCTCCGCAGGACACGCGCGGGACCGTTCACGGAAAACAGCGCTGGCAGGGTAACGTTGCATGAAGTGGCTTACTGGTTTGGAGAGTGGACAGAGAAAAAAGACGAGCAAATCCTGCGAAAATTCATTCAACCCATGGAAGCAGCGTTGGCTTTGATCCCCAAAATCGTGGTCAGGGACTCGGCGGTTGACGCGGTATGCCACGGAGCAAACTTGACTGCCCCCGGCGTCTTGTCAGCTGAAACGGGAATCCAGAAAGACTCCATGGTCGCAGTTTTAACTCTGAAAGGCGAAGCGGTGGCTCTGGCGCAAGCTCTTCTTTCAACAGAGGAAATCATGGATTTAACGCATGGAACCGTAGCTACTCTCCAGCGGGTCATAATGCCCAGAGGCACGTACCCGAAAGTTTGGAAAAGCGGTAACGCGGAATGACCGAAAAACGAAGCCACAACGCAGAACACTATTTCGCTGCACTTCCGAAGTCTGAAGCAAAATTCGGCATAATCCACACGCGCCTGCGAGGCAGACCCTTCAAGTTCTTAACCTCTTCAAGCGTTTTTTCAAAAAAACAGGTTGACGCGGGAACAAGGCTGCTTATCGAAGCCATGCAGCTTCCCGAAACAGGCGCTGTCTTGGACGTGGGCTGCGGCTACGGCGCCGTTGGAATAGCAGCGGCAGCTTCAAACCCGCGGCTGCAGATAACCATGACGGATGTGAACATGCGGGCTGTCCAGCTTGCAAGACAAAACATCAAAATAAACAAGGTGCGTAACGCTGAAGCCCGCTGCGGCTACCTGTACGAGCCAGTTAAAGATTCAACGTTTAACTGTGTTCTCTCGAACCCGCCAGTGAGTGCGGGCATGGAAACCGTGAAAGCCATAATAACCCAAGCACCCAACGTCATGAAAAGCGAAGCCACTTTCCAGATGGTTATCCGATCCAAAATCGGCGCAAAAACATTACCCTCTGTTTTCAACGAGACTTTCGGCAACTGCGCGGTTCTCGCGAGAAAAAGCGGCTACCGCGTGCTTATGGCGGAAAAACAGGGAAGTTGACTCTCAAAACTCATTTTTGACGCAGTTCTTCCACAAGGCGGACAACTTGCTCTATCACGTATTCGTTTATCTTTCTGCCCTTGCTCTTCGAGGCTTCAGCGGGGTCGCCGTGTATCCCCTTGGGAAAATAGGTTTCTGGGTGGGCAGCAACCTCAAACCGTGGCATGTCAGAGAAACTTGCTTCTCTTTTTTCTTTAACTAATTCTGGTTTAATGTCCATCATGCGAGCTGTTTCGATTGCGCCGCCGTGCCCGTCTTTCTCGTTGAAGCCGAGTTTGTTCCTCATCTCAAGTGCAAAGTCAAAATCGGGCACAACCATAATTCTGACTTTTCTGCCAGCGCCAGCATGTTCGACGACGGTTTGAGCTGCGAGCCTTAACGCAGTTATGTGCGAGGAACCAGAGTGACCTGTAAGCACAATGATTCGGCTGAAACCGTGACGAACCAACTCAGATAGAACATCTTGAGCCACGCCGAGTAACGTGTCAAATTTTATCGTTAACGTTCCTGAAAAGTTGCGCCCCGCATTGCAGATGCCATACCTGAAAGGCGGAGCCACAAGGCAACCTGTTTTCTTGGCAACTTCCAACGCGACATACTCTGACTGCACGCTGTCTGTGCAGAGCGGCAGGTGTGCGCCATGTTCTTCTACGCTGCCCACTGGAAAAATCACAACTGTCCCTGCGTTAGCAGCTTTCTCGGTTTCTTTAGTGCTGAGTTCATCCAGCCATACTCTTTTCAGTTTCTTCATTGGAGAGTTGCCTCAGTCTTTATGTTGGTGAAACTGAATATAAGCCTTAAAACCTGTTAGGCGCCGCCAATTCTGCTGTTGACCAACTTCAACAGGTGAACAATTTTGGTTTCATCAATGTCTTTGGTTTCTGCGATTTCAACTGTTCTCATGGTTTCGCCGCTGCCACTTAAAAGTGCCGTTTCCTCCTTCGAGAGACCCTTCAACGAGAAACCCAAGTTGACGTGAGTCTTCAGGGCGACTATGTAGAATTTGCCGCCTCCAAACGTTGGTACGCCCCACTTCATTTCCTCGCCAACTTCTGGAAGCGTTCTGTGAATAATCTCTCGGAGTCTCTGGCAAATTTCTTTCTGCGGAAATTTCTGTTTGGTTATGTAAGCGTCAACTTTCTCATTTGGACTGCCCAAACCGTAAGCCCCTTTGAAACACATGCGCCTAACTGGCCTTATTGCTTTTTTGGTTCACAGGAACACACCGAACCTAGCTCACGCCGTAAAGGTTTATGTGGCGTGAAGAAACTATAATAAAATCGCCTAAACATGAATATGCAATAAAGCGTGCCGGGGTCTCCTAGCCAGGCAGGGAGCAAGCCTGGAGATGCCCCATTCAAGCGGGCACCAATCAGCTTGTGGCCTCTCGGGGCCGCGGGGGTTCAAATCCCCCTCCCGGCGCTTTTCTTGCTCAAAATTTGCCTGTTTCTTGCCGTTTTTAGGCAAAAAGATTGCTAAATTACTGCTTTTTGTTTTGCGGTTTTGCTGTATTTCACTTTTAGGTTTAAATTAACCGCGCTGTCAATTTTTCTGCTCGTAATCTATTTCACATCGAAGCTTTAATTTCACGCCTTAATGCTCTTAGGTATTCTCATATCTAAAGTTTAAAGCCAAGTCTTTGGAGCACCCTTACTGCTTGGAAGGTATTCTCAAACGTGGATATTCCAACGTCTGAACGGGCAAAGCCACCGTTCTTATTTTGGCACTTCAACACAAAGTCAATCGTCTGTGAAGGATAACGCATTGCCTCATCATACAGAGCAAGCGTCATGACACCGTAATAAGTATGCTCCATGTATGGAGCAAAATTCATTGGGACTACTGTGAATCCACCATAGGGTTTTTCGCATGCCCTCACAAAAGCTAGGGCTTCACGTAAATCCTTCAAGTTCTGATTCATCAGGCTTAAGGAAGCAAGTGCATAGTACGTGGAGTTGATGTTGGATTGCCCTTGCGCTCCAAATCCACCGTCTTTGTTACTAAACTGTAGCAGCCATTTGGCGACTTTTTCTGTTTCAAAATTGAGTCCAAGCTGGCTTGCAAGCTCTAACACCATGAAGGTTGTTGTAAACTCTGAGGACACTTCAGAGAAGACATCTGTGGAACCAAAGTAGTGTTTTGCTACAAGAATTGAACGCAGATGTTCTTTGAAGTCTGTGATGTTTTTGTTGCCTAGCAGCAATTGGGCTTTGATAACGTAGTAGGTTGAATAGATAGTATTAATGCGGAAATCGTTTAAGAACCTGACAGTTTTTTCAGCATGGGGAAAGCTTTGCCCAAGCAAGTTTAGGATGGATAAACCATAGTATGTGTCTTGAGCGTTTGATTCTGCCCCTTGACAGAAAGTGTATCCGCCGTCTTCGTTCTGACGATTAATCACGTAATTTGCTATTGCTTTAGTCAATGTGAGGTTTTTTAGTCGCCTTGTTTCAACCAATGCTCTTAACACTCTTCTAGTTATTGTAGTAGAAGCTATCAGCCTTGCATCGTGAAGCATAGGCGGTTAAAGGCGAGCCTCATCGCCCTTTGCTAATTTGAAAACAGGATTCAAATAGATAAGAGTTCAGGCTAGCAATCGGTATTTATTTGACTAAAAAGGCATCACCCTAAATAGTACGTCGAATTTTCTGAACTCCGACCTATAAGTATAAAATCAACCTTGTAGCCTTTAGAGAAAGTCTGCGCTATGGCATTAGCCTTGACCCAGTAGAGGTCAAAACCGCACCGCAACAGGATGCTGATAATGCCTGCCTCACATGAAAATAGGTAGGTAAAGATGAGAATGATCAATTTTGCTTTACTGGCAGTGGGCGCCGTAGCTGGAGCATATCTTCGCTACAGAATGGTTGCATCCCCAATCACCATTGGAACACTACCGATTAATATCTTAATAGTCAACCTCCTCGGCAGCTTCATGCTTGGAGTTTTCTCCGTGATCTCGCTAATGCTTAACCTAGACGCAAAATACACGCTATTTTTCGCAGTTGGTTTCTGCGGGTCGTTCACCACCATGTCATCCTTTGAGCTAGAAACCATAAACCTTGTGGACAGCCATCGATTGGGTCTTGCTGCGTTAGATATGGCAGCTAATGTTGGATTATCCTTTATAGCCGTAATTGCAGGTAGAGTAATAGGCACAACTTTCATGGAGAGTGTCTTGCGATGAGGATGAAGATGTGGAGTGTCACGGTTAGAATCAAGAAAAATGACGAGGTTGGAGGCAAACGTCTTCAATCCCTCGTAATGGACTTTTTGGTCAAGTCAGGCGTCAGCGGTGCCACTGTATGGACTGGGGTTAATGGTTTTGGTAAACGTGGCAAATCCACTATGCACCTTGAGGGAATCCTAGTTAACATGCCTTTGATAATAGAAGTGATTGATGAGCAGTCAAAGCTTGAGCCGCTCCTTCCAGAATTGAAAAGACTGGTCGGAGACAACGGTTTAGTAAGCATACAAGACATTTTTGTAATATAGAAAAAATGAGCCAGTTCTTTCTGCATTTTTTGTAGCGGTCGCTACACGGTAAAATTAAACGTGGGTTTAGACCTACCTCCCGGCGCTTTTTTGCTTAATTTCTTGTCTCTTTTTTTGCCGGTTTCTTGAGTGTGAGTTGCTTAGAAAAACCTTTTAGGAATCATCTTGTTTTGCCAGCTTCATTATTCGGTGCGCGGGGGTGCCTTGACACGTTGAGCCACATTTTTTGTCGTCATGTTCTCTTGTCGCAGCCCACCTTATCAGAGGTATTATTGCGTTTCCAAGTTCTATTCCGTCTCGTGATAGGGAATATTCGACTCGTGGAGGTATCTCAGCAAAGGATTCTCTTTTTATCAGTCTTTCGACTTGTAGTTCTCTTAGCGTGTCGGAGAGAGTTTTTGGACTTATTCCGCCTAACTGTTTCATTAGGTCGTTAAATCGAAGCTTTCCTTGATTACGCAGGGCGTTGATAACTAAGAGTGGCCATTTCTTGCCTATGATGTCTATGATTCCTTTAATAGGGCAGAAGCAGAGGCTGTTACATTCGTCGGGCATTCTATTACTTCCTTCGGGCATAGTTGCTATCTCGCTATAAACTTTGTAGTTTAAATACTTTACTTTGGATAGCTATATGTACGGGTAAATCGGAGGTGGATAGTCTAAATGTGTGGAGAATGCGGTTGCGAACCTTCAATGGGCTGTCATGGCCAACCTCATGGAAGACGATTCTTGACCAAAGAAGAAAAAATCAAGCGGCTGGAAAACTACGCTGAAGAACTAAAGAAAGAAGTGGCAGCAGTCGAAGAAAAAATTAAAGAAATGAAAAGCTAAAATAACCATCCAGCGAGATTGCCGACTGGATTTACATAACTTACTTTATTAAATCAAACGTACAGAAAGATGGTTGCTATGGAGATTGCAATAAAAGTCGAAGACTTGACAAAGCGGTATCCTAACGTTCTCGCAGTAGACCGCATTGATTTTGAGGTTCACCGAGGGGAATTCTTCGGTTTCCTTGGTCCCAATGGGGCAGGAAAAACTACAACAATCAACATATTAACTGGAGTAACAAAAGCCCCTTCGGGCACAGCCTTTATCTTGGGATATAACATATCGAGTGAGCCTGTAAAAGCAAAGGAACACATCGGTGTGGTGCCTGACACGTCAAACCTTTATGACGAAATGACGGCATGGGCTAACATTATTTTTTGCGCCAAACTCCACGGTGTGCCTAAAGAGAAGAGAGAAAAAAGAGCAAACGAGCTTCTTGAAATCGTAGGCTTGTATGACAGGCGAAACGACCGCATCGGAACATTTTCAAGAGGAATGAAAAAACGCATGATGATTGCCGCAGCTTTGGTTCATGAGCCCGAGATTCTCTTTTTAGATGAGCCGACCACAGGATTGGATGTCCAAGGCGCAAGAGAAGTTCGAAGCTTGATAAGAGAACTGAACAGGAGAGGTACAACGATTTTTCTGACTACTCACTATCTAGAGGAAGCAGACTTGTGCTGCCAGCGCATTGCCATAATTGCTGAAGGCAAAATAATCAGTACAGATACTCCTGAAAAATTGAAGCTCAGCACCCAAGTTGAACAAGTTATCGAGGTTTCGTTTGACCATGAAGAGGACGCGGCAAACAAACTAAAACGCCTAAACCACGTCAAAGATGTTGTGACCGCTGGAGACAAGTTTAGGCTGTCTGTTGATGATTCCTCTGAAACGCTACCGTTAATCTTCGATTTTGCAAGAGAAAATAACTTGAAAATTGTTTCCATTAACACGTTGAAGCCAACACTGGAAGATGCTTTTGTCAAGCTCACGGGTTTGCGTCTTGAAGTCATGTCTAGTGAAAAGGAACAAATGAAGTCGGATTGAGGTTAAAACAAGATGTCTAAAGATTGGTTTGAAGACTTAAAGAGAGCAGTCTACATAGCAGAAAAAGACGTAAAGATATACTTCCTTAAGGGACCAAATCTCATCTTTGGCTTGCTTCTTCCCATATCGCTTTTTCTTTCATTTTCTATTGGCAGAAACGTGGAGCTAACATTTGCTGTTCCAGGGCTAGTGGCGATAGCAGCGTTCTTCGGGGCAGGAGCGATTCAGGCTATAGCTCTTCCATTGGAAAGAAGAACAGGAACGTTTAACCTTCTTCTAACCGCGCCTATATCCTTGTTTGCCATAGTATTAGGCAAAGCTTTGGCCGGCTTCGTCTACGGAGTAATACTTTCTGTAGTTTACACTGCAATTATGATTCCTTTTTCTCCCCTGCCCAATCTTCCTCTATTTTTTGTAGGAATCCTGTTCTCTTCTTTTACATTTTCCGCGTTTGGGATGTTGCTTTCTGCGCCTTTCCGAGATATTCCGCAAGCTATGCCTCCTGCAACAGTGGTGCGCATCGTCATGATCTTCATTTCTGGAGTGTTTATACCCTTAGCGGCAATGCCGACGTTCCTTCAAGTTCTGGCTTATGCACTTCCGCTTACGTATTCAGTTGATTCACTACGCCAGGCAATGAGCAGTTCAATAAATACACAATTGTTTCTCATCGACATGGGGGCTCAAGTTTTCTTTTCACTTGTCTTCCTGGCAGTTACAGTCTGGGTGCTCAAGAAAACCATTGAATAAGCTCCAAATGGTTCTTGCTTGGAACAAAACCGCTCAATTTACTAACTGATAAAGCTGCCTAGTTCGGCTTAGTTCTATTTCTTGAATTAATTCGCGTGGAATTTAAACGGGAGTTTAGATTAACTCCAGCGCTTTTTCTGCTCATTTCTCGCCTATTTTCTGCAAAAACATGACTGAAAACAATCAAAAAGAAGGGGAATAGCTGATACACCCAAAATCACTTTGCCTATTCTTCCTTCTTTTTCTTTACTTCGTCCTTAACGCCCTTCACCAAACCTTTCCCAAGCACTTTAGCTGCCCCAAACCCTTTTCCAATTCCTTTGCCTACAGCTTTGCCAGCTTTCTCAACTGTTTCTTCAGCCTTCTTTTTCTCTTTCCCCATTCAACGTCACCTCCAATAAAACCCAAACAAAACCAGATAGAATAAAGGCGCAAGTAGTATTTCAGATTTATCTGTGCAATTTATTCATGGCGAGGGAAATCTTTACGCTCTATTTGCACGCTTTCCAGTTTTCCACGTGGTCCTTTCCATTTATCTGCGTTCTTTAGAAAAGCTTCGTACCCATTTTGTCTGATAAATTCGAGTTGTTTTTTGTACTGCTGGTACTTCCACCCTTTCTTGCCCCAAAACACTCTCAAAATTTCACATGGATAATCCTGGCAATCAGCACAAGTCTCTAATTTCTTTTCCCTGAAACAGCAGACTTTAATTTCGCATTTAGCCTTACTTAAGTCCCTCTCGCCTGACTCGTAACCTAACTTGCAGCCACGGCAAGTTCTCTCGTTAGGATATTTCTTCTTCTGCCATTCTTCTATGCACGTTTTGCAGTATGCACCGCAACACCCGATTTCCCTAATCGTCATAGCGACACTAAACACCGTATTCTCTCAGAACACTTTTAGCTTTTTGCGCTCTCCCACAATTGCATGACCATAAAAATTAAAAAAATTCTGACAAAAAACAGAAAGAGCAAGGTTTGTTGCTCTATTATAGTCCCTTTAAATAAGAGGGGTATAGACTGTTCCAAGCGATAGAGCTCAACGTTTTGCAACTGTTAGCTCCTAATCACAAGACTAAAGGAAGCTGCAGATGTAAAGAAAACCTTAAAATCAGATGCAAAGACAATTCAACGCCGAGAAGGTTCAAGCCAAATGACTGCTGGAAAAAAAGAAAAGAAACCCACCGTGGAAGAATTGCTGACTAAAGCCAAAAAACCAGCACTGTTAGCGCCCGCAATGCACAGGTTCTACGAGGGAAAAGTCCAAGTTATGCCCAAATGTGCAATACGCAGCACAGACGACTTCGCAGTATGGTACACTCCAGGCGTAGCTGCACCCTGCCGAGAAATCCAAGCAAACCCAGACAAATCCTTCGAACTCACAAACCGCTGGAACTACGTCGCCGTAGTTACCGACGGCACACGCGTCCTAGGCTTAGGCGACATTGGCCCTGAAGCAGCAATGCCCGTTATGGAAGGAAAAGCCCTCCTCTTCAAGTACCTAGGTGGCGTGGACGCATTCCCAATCTGCCTGAAAACCAAAGACCCCGAAGAAATAGTTCGCGCCTGCGAGCTTCTTGAGCCATCTTTCGGCGGCATAAACTTGGAAGATATAGAGAAGCCCAAATGCTTTCAAGTTCTGGAAAAAACCAGAGAACGACTGCAAATCCCAGTTTGGCACGACGACCAACAGGGAACCGCCACAGTCATCTTAGCAGGCTTGATAAACGCGTTCAAAATCGTGGGCAAAAAACCACGCGAAACCCTCATAACACTCATGGGTTCAGGAGCAGCCAACATACGGACAGCTTACGTGCTGATAAAATGGGGCATCAAACCCGGCAACATAATAATGGTGGACACCAAAGGCGTAGTTCACCCCCACCGAAAGGACATAAAAAAAGACGACGACCCTTGGAAATACGATTTAACCCAAAAAACTAATGCTGAAGGACGAACAGGCGACATCTCAGAAGCCTTCAAAAGTGTAGACGCCGTAGTTGCCGCTTCAAAACCAGGACCAGGCACCATAAAAAAAGATTGGGTAAAAACAATGGCAGATAACGCGGTGCTCTTTGCATGCGCCAATCCCATCCCTGAAATATGGCCATGGGAAGCGGAAGCAGCAGGAGCGCGAATCGTGGCAACAGGCAGAAGCGACTTCCCCAACCAAGTTAACAACAGCCTAGGTTTTCCAGCGATCTTTCGCGGAGTGCTAGATGTTAAGGCGAAAACCGTTACAGACGACATGTGCATCGCAGCAGCACAGGAACTGGCAAAGTTCGCTGAGGAAAGAGGCATGCACGAAAAAGACATTCTGCCGAGAATGGATGAATGGGAGGTTTTCCCAAGAGAAGCAGTTGCCTGCGCCCTCAAATCAATCGAGCAGGGAGTAGCAAGGGTAAAGCCAAGCCGACAAGAACTGTACGAGCGAGCTTCCGCCATAATTCAGAACGCTCGGAAGTCAACAGAGCTTCTTATGAAACACGATTTAATAAAGCAGCCTCCATCTGACGATAAACTGTTGAAATAAGCCTCTTCCAGCCACATTTCTCGCATAGCTTTCCAAAAAGGAGAAAATTATTTAAGCAATCCCCTCGAACATATGGGAGACAGGGATAAACATGCGTTTAGACTATATGTTATACGTGCTAGCAGCGGTACTCTTGATTATAGCAGTCGTACCTTTTGTCGTAACAATAGAAGGAGTAGGATCAGACACAAGAAGCCTCTGGGTGGTATCAGCCGTAGTGTTAGGGCTCTTGTCTATAGGTTTGGGCTACTCTCAAAGACCAAAAACGGAAGCGCAAGCTTGCCAGCCAGCAGTGACATCGCCTGAAGTAACGGTGCCGCAAACTCAACCAGTAGCAACAATGGAAACACCCGCCATTACAGAAGCGTTAGAATTGACTCAGGTGAAAGGCATCGGCGAGAAAAGAGCCACACAATTGAAAGCCTTAGGGATAAACAGCGTTAATGACTTAGCTAAAGCCTCAGCAGAAGACATCGCTAAGAAACTGCAGATTTCCTCGAAAATCACTACAAAATGGGTTGCCAGCGCGAAAGAACTCGGTAAATAAACATTTTAAAAAAACTGCCAACTTTACAAGGGCAGTATTTTCACTATATTTCTTTTTTCCAAACGTTTGATAGCGTCCATGCACTCGTCTTTTTTCTTTCCCGTAAGATTTAGGTTTTGCATTATATCCGTAATTGGCATGCTGGGCTTTCCAAAATTTGCATACCGCCTGTCAAGGTGCCTTATAATGGACTTTTCAAGTTTGCCGCATCGCCATGTAGTGTTGCGTATCAAAACAACGATTGTCTGAACGAGAGTTTGCTCATTGGATTTGCGATTTCGTAAATCTCCCAACTCTCCCCCACCAACATAGCCTAAGTTGCATCAACATTTTTAAACGTTTGTTCCCAAAGCGTAAGTTGAGTGTTTTAAAAGTTGCAAGTTGGCTGTAAACACAGGCGTTAAAGGGTGATTTTAGGCTTTTTCCACAGGTACACTGCTTGCTGGGGCTAAAACTGGTTTCAGTTCGAGCCATTGTTGCGCTACAAAGCCTATGAAAAACCTCAGCCAGAGCGTTATGAGCCGAATCAATATTGTTGCTGTGAAGCTTATTCCTGCTGCTTCCGGTCCTAGGATTAGGGTGTAAATGGTGGTCATGGTGATTTCTGGAAGCCCCATCTCAAAAGGAATGCCTAAGGGTACAGATTTGACGGCTAAAACTATGGCTGAAGTTATGAGAATCGCACTCCACGAAACAGGAAACCTGAGCGACCAAAAGACCAAATACGGTATGCTTAAACTGAGAATCCAAGCTAATGTGAGGTAAAACAGGGAAAAAACAATCGTTTTGGGATTACGCCTAAATTCTTTCATTGAATCGTGAAAACTCTTCACTATTCTGCAAGCGTCTTCACTAATTTTGGTTAATTGCCCCTGCCATTTTCCTCGACTAAGAAACTTTCCCAGTTTGGTTAGTCCATCAATTACTTTTAGGATCCATTTTTCTTTAAAGGAGAAAAATATCAGCAAGAGAAGGGTAACAGTGATGCCGACTGTAAGAAAAAGGATTAGGTTAAAAATCAGAGGGTCAATTTGTGCTTCAGTAAAAAGTAGAACCATGCCTATGATGAGGACTGCGACGTTCATGCCCATGCCTAAGAGTCTATGCGTGACTAGGGACGCTACTGTTCGTCCAGTTGTGTCATTGCCTTGTTCTTTGGCGATTAAATAGACTCGTAGGGCTTCGCCACTTACAGATTCTGCTGGAACAATCGTGTCAACGAATATGCCGTACCAGACAAGAAGGTATGCTTTTATGACAGACAGTTTTATCTGGAGGAAATTGGCTAGGACACGCCACGACACCGAGAAAAAGAAAATCTCTGCTAAGCTGAGTGCTACTGCCAGAATGTAGGGAAGCGGATCTGCGCTTTGTACTGTAGCAATTATGGTTGAGATGTCTACTTGGAAGAGGTAAATGTACAGGTAAATATACACGAAGAAGGCAACTAAACCTATCAGTGAAAACAGCACAGTCTTCCGCGTTATTTTCGGCTTCGGTGATTCTGTTGGATACTCCATTGGGTTTCTGCACCTAAAGATAAACGCAGACAGAATGTTATTCTGCGATTATATATTTTGTCTAATTCGCACTTAATGTCCTGATTACAGGTAGTTTTTCGAGTTTAAACTATGTATTTGCCTGCTTTTTCAAAATCTTTCACGATTTGCATGACACGCTTAGGCGCATTAATAGCCTGAAGCGGAATGTTCTGAAGCAGAACCCATGGAGTTTTACACGCGATTACAGTTGTAATGTGATCTTCGCCGAAACATGTCCGCGCAACCTTGACGACGCTGCCTCTTACTGCAGTTTCTGACAATTCACCCAGCGCATGCAGATATTCATGCAGCAGAAGGTTGTACACTAAAGCGTTCACCACTTGCTTTGAGCTAATTGAAGCCTCAACGACTTCGACTAAGACTCTGTTCAAGACAATGTTGTTCGTCCCAACAGAGTGATATGCGCCCAGTTGGAGGGGTAAATCATCTAGAAAGAGCATCATGCTACCTCCGCGTTTGCCCAATGCAACTTCAACTGTTTCCTTGACAATCTGCCAGACTTCAGCGTAACTCTCTGCTGTCTCAAACCTACTGCGGAACTTTTCTACAGACGATTCGCCTCCGCTCAAGAGTTTCCCTCGCTTACAAAGAGCAATTATGTTTAGACTCGCCTTTAAGCACATGGCACAATGAAGTGAAGGTTAAGAGAAGGCAGGCTTTGGTTTTCCAAGTTTCTTGTTTAAACATGCATTTATGAATCCGTAGTATTCAGGTGAGGGTGCGCCGGGGCGGCTTTTGAATTCGCCGTGAAACTGCGAAGCAAAGAAGAAGTAGTTATTAGGCAATTCCAGCGTTTCCATTCTTCTGCCGTCTGTGCTCTTGCCAGAAAAGCATAAGCCTTTCTCCTTCAGAATCTTGAGGTAGTCAAGGTTGACTTCGAATCTGTGGCGGTGACGCTCATAAACTTCTTTGCGCTTATACAAGCTGTACGCCATTGTATCTGTTTCCAGTATTACTTTGTGCGCGCCTAATCTCATGGTGGCGCCTTTGTCTTTCACTCCGCGTTGTTCTGGCATAAGATCAATAACTGGATGCGGCGAATCAGGGTTAATTTCGGTGCTGTTTGCGTCGTTTAAGCCGCAGACATTTCGAGCGAACTCGATAACTGCCAACTGAAAACCGTAACATATACCAAGAAAAGGTATATCGTTCTCTCTTGCAAACTTGATAGCTGCCATTTTCCCTTCGGTACCTCTGGGACCGAAACCGTAAGGAACGAATACGCCATCAAAGTTTTCAAGATCCTTGACGCATTGTGGGTCTTGCTCAAACTTCTCTGCCTCCAAATACGTGATGCATACACGTGTTTTGCAGGCTGCTCCGCCGTGACGCAGTGCCTCGCTCATGCTGACATAGCTGTCGCTTAACCCTGCATACTTGCCTACCAGTGCTATGCTGACTTCGTGTTCAGGCTTTACTATGGCGTTTACAATTTGCTGCCACTCATGTAAGTCCTGCGCAGTGCTAGTGTAACTGAATCTTTTGCAGATGAAGTCGCCCATGCCTTGCTTATCGAGGATAAGGGGCACTTGATACACGGTTTCCGCGTTGTAAGAGCAGAAAACTGCGCTTTCAGGAATTGTGCCGAACAACGCTATTTTCCGCAGGGCTTCAGCGTCAATCATCTGTGGGCTTCTGGCGACGATTATGTCTGGTTGGATACCAATGCGCCGCAGTTCGTTGACGCTGTGCTGCAGAGGCTTCGTTTTAAATTCGTTTGTAACGTCTAAAATTGGAACTAGGGCAACGTGAACGTACAGTGTGTTTTCGTAGCCTTCTTCGAGACGCATTTGGCGTATGGCTTCTAGAAAGGGCAAGCCTTCTATGTCGCCTACTGTGCCGCCTACTTCTGTCAAAACCACATCAACGTTAGAGGCTTTTGCCACGGTTTTTATATGATGCTTAATCTCATTGGTCACATGCGGCACGATTTGGACGCAGCGTCCCAGAAAATCGCCGCGGCGCTCTTTTTCAATCACGTTTTTGTACACCATCCCTGTGGTGAGGTTATTTTCCTGCTTTAGGCTTAGGTCTAAAAAGCGTTCGTACCAGCCTAAGTCCAAGTCGGTTTCGCCGCCGTCGTCTGTCACAAAGACTTCCCCGTGCATGTACGGGTTCATTGTGCCCGCGTCCACGTTCACGTAAGGGTCAATTTTCACAGATGTGACTTTTAATCCGCGTGTTTGAAGCATTTTGCCGATGGAGGAAGTTAAAATTCCTTTGCCAACCGAGCTTAACACGCCGCCGGTAACAAAAATATACTTAACCATACCGGTTCCCCGTAATAACCTACACCTTTCAACGGCAATTAATATAACCTTTTTGTGTGCCAGAAAATCAACAGTACGCAATAAGTTTTCAATGTTTAACTAGTTAAGCATGAAAACGTTCCTGAAGCTTACTGTCTGCGTTTCATCGCAGTCACTGCGCGTGCAATGAACCAAGCGCCTAAGAGGATTAAGATAATTTCCCACCAAGGTATACGTATATTGTACGTCTCATTCAGTAAGTAACTAACGCCGATGAGTACAATTACTATGCCAATTATGAAGGCTGCAAGTGCTCCGCTTTTTCTGTGAAAACTGTAATATTCGTCTTTATACTGTATGTGTCCCCAGTGAGATTTGCCTTCAGTGCTCGTGCCGTACAGGGAAGCGCCGCAGTTAACACAAACCGTAGCGCCTTCAGCATTATTAGTACCACATTTAGTGCAGTAAACCATATTTCTCCCTTTCCAACTATTTTTACGGCTCTGCTCATAAGACTTTTGGTGCATGATGCAACCAGCAAACGTTTTTTACTGTTTACAGTTTGACAAACACCATTCCAATACAGTCGTGCAACCTATTCCCCATGAAATCTCTGCAGCGCCATTTTTTAACTTCAGCAGTTTGTGGCAAAATATTTTAATTGCCAGAGCTTATAAGAGATAGTTGAGGAGAGGTTAAGTGCCGAGAGCCTATGTATTGATAAATGTTGAATCAGGTTCAGAAGACGAAGTTCTGAAAGAATTGAAGTCGATCGCGGGAATAGAAGAAGCTTACTTTTCATACGGAGTTTACGATTTAATCACGAAAATCAGAGCAGACTCAATGGAGAAACTTAAAGAAATGGTGACTCGCCAAATAAGAACGCTCACGAAGGTTCGATCAACACTGACGTTGATAATGATGGAAGAATAACGTGCATCCGTAGATCCTGCAGGAACTGCCTTAACTCGCATTTCCTTATTTTTCACTCCTCATTTTTAGGGAACGATGCCGAACGTTTCAAGGAGTAACAAAAAAACTCGAAAATTCTTAATTTAAAAAAATGGAAAGGGAGAGAATTGTGGCACGCTTTAGGTAGCGTCGTTGTCTCTCTAGCTGATTCTTATTCGGATCGTATCATCGATTGCGGAGACGAATGTTTTCCGTCTTCTATTGTTCCTGTTTCTGCCCGTTGTTACAGCCATTTTTTGCCAGACATCTTCATTTTGAGTTTAGCTACTTCCAACTCTAGATTTTGAACTCGTTTTTTCAGCTTTTCAATGTCTTCGAGGGCAGTTTCGGGTATTTCTGGCATCTTTTTTCCTCCATTTCTTTGCTCATTTTTGCTCACGGAAAGTCTTTGTCCATCATGTCTTCAGGGTACGCGTATGTCTTGTGGTCTGCAATGTCCAGTCCGAATAGTTCCGCGTCTTTGCGGGCTCTCAGTAATCCAGCTTTGTTGATTATCCAGAAGAGCGCGAAGCCAGTTCCAGCAGTCCATGCAATGATGGATAGTCCACCTACAGCCTGTATTCCAATCTGAGTAAGCCATGCTTCGATTGTCGTTGTAGCGTATATTGGGTGTCCGCCTAGGAACGATGTGCCGAAGAGTCCTGTGGCAATTAGTCCCCACAGGCCGCATGCTGCGTGTACTGGAATGCAAACTGCTGGGTCGTCGATGTGTAGTTTAACCTCTAAGAGTCCTTGAACGAATGTC
The DNA here is from genome assembly GCA_964620515.1 of uncultured Candidatus Bathyarchaeia archaeon. Classification (GTDB taxonomy): domain Archaea; phylum Thermoproteota; class Bathyarchaeia; order Bathyarchaeales; family Bathycorpusculaceae; genus CAZUHG01. The sequence goes on along the minus strand of CAZUHG010000008.1, from coordinate 250 downwards.
ATTATCAGCCCTGCGATTAAGCCTGTTATGAACGCGAACAGTGGGTGCATCATAGCAGCGCCTGAGCATATCGCCACTGCGCCAGCGAGTAGACCAGCCATTGATGTTAAAGCGTGTCCTCGTGAAGTTACAGCTGCGCCGAAGAGTCCTCCAGCCATTGCCATTGCCGTCGTTACTGCTACCCATGCCAGTTCTACGTTAATTGTTTCAGCACTGTTTGCTACGCTTGAGCCTACGTTGAATCCGAACC